>DASVWD010000205.1 GCA_036389795.1 Longimicrobium sp. | reverse complement strand
GAGCGCGCGCGCCCTCGCCGCCTCCATCGCCGCGCCCAAGGGGAGCAGGATCCCCCTGCGCTCGCGCGCGATCGAGCCGAAGGCCGGCCAGTCGGCGGGGTTGAGCAGCGCCTGCATCTGGTCCCAGCTCATGATTTCCCGGAGATCCTGCTTGTTGTACTGGAGGACCACGGGGACCTCCTCGATGCTCCGCCCGTTCGCCTCGAGCGTCCGCCGGAGGTCGTCCATGGCCACCAGGTTCGCCTCGGCACGCGCGTAGTGGCTGTCCGCTACGAAGACCACCGCGTCGGGATCGCGCAGGTTCTGCTGGCGGGCGCGCACGTACTGCACCTGCCCCGGGACCGTCTTCACGTTGAATTGCAGCGTCCACCCGTTCGGGAGCGGGACGCTGATCGGGAGGAGGTCGAAGAAGACGGTGCGCTCGCCCTCCGTCTCCTCCTTCACCAGCCGCGCGCCCGGGAGCTGCGACTCGATCTGCTCCAGCGTGGTGGTCTTCCCACAGAGCCCCGGGCCGTAGTAGACGATCTCGGCGATGTAGCGGCGGGCCGCGAAGTTCGTGCTGGCCATCAGACCTCTCCCAGGAGCTGGCGCCGCGCCGTGGCGGCCGCGGTGTCGTAGAGCGCCAGGAGCTCGTCCGCGCGGGCGTCCATCCCCGCGCGCGCCACCTCGGCGGCGAAGCGCTCCCGGCCCTGCCGGAGGGCGGCCTCGACCGCCGCGGGATCGCGGTGCAGCGCCTGGTGCTGGAGCGAGAGCAGCGCATCGCCGGCGATCGTCGCCGGGAGCATCCGGATGCGCGCCTCCTCCGTGAGCCGGGGGAGGGGTGCTCCGGCACTGCCCCGCGGCGGCACCCGCACCACGGGGTCCGCCTCCTCCACCAAGCGCAGCACGTCGTGCGTCCCGTCCACGTCGAACGGCCGGGAGCCGCGCACCGGGCTCGCGAAGGGCGGATCCGGCGGGCCCGCCGGGATGCGGGAGTCCCGGGGCAGGGCGGACTCCGGCTCGGGGCGGTGCGCCTCCGCCCGTCCCGGGAGCGGGCGCACTCGGAGGTCCCAGACGCCGTCGGCGCCGGGGGGCCGCACGTCCACCACCTCGACGTTGAACAGGGCTCCGACCGCCCGGGCTCGCTCCAGGAGCGCGGCGCGGGCGGGCGCGACGGACGCGGCGAGGCCGGCGAGCTCGGCGATGGGGTCGTGGGGCATACGGGTCAGGGGGTGGGGACGGGGGCGACGACGAAGCCGCCGGGGATCGCGGCCGCGATCAGGTCCGCGCCGGCGGCGCGGTGGAGGTAGACCAGCGGTCCGGCAGTGGGGCCGAGCGGCAGCCTGGCCACGGGGGTGAGCCGCGCGGCGTCGTAGACCGTCACGCCGGCGGCGGCCGCGACCGCGAACCGGGTCCCGCCGCCGCCACGCAGCCACGCGACCGACTGGGCGCCCGCCACCGCGAGGGTGCCCCGCACGCGGAGGAAGGGATCTAGGACGGCCACCTCCTCCTCACCGAGCACGAGCAGCGCGGCCCCGTCGTCCGAGAGCTGGAGGTCCAGCACCGTGCCCAGCCGGTCCTCCGCCAGGGTGTTGCGGATCGCCAGCGCCGACGCGGCCGCGGAGCCGGTGGCGGCGCCCTCGATGCGGAGGATCGCCGTCCCCGCCCCGCACGCCGGACCCGCCCCGTCGCCGGAGCCCGCCACGTAGACGACCCCGTCGGCGCCGGCCGCCAAGCGGCTCCCGCCGAGCGCGGTGGAGAGGCAGAGCGACGCCGCGCTCAGGCGCTGGAGCAGCTCGCGCCCGCCCGACGGCGCCGCGGGACCGAAGACGGCCGCCAGAGTGCTGGTGTCCCCGCGCAGCACGTCCGTGAAGGCGGGGAGGACGAGTGCCGGGCGCGGGCCGGCGGCGGGCTCTCCGGGGGACGTCCCGACAACGCGCAGGACCCCCGCCGATCCGGGCTGCGCCACCTGCCCCTCGATCACCTGCACCCCGCTCGGGACCGCGGCGAAGACGTCGGCGCACCCCGCGTCCGCGCAACCGAGCGCCAGCGCGCGCCCGGTCGGCCGCACCGCCCCCAGGAACGTGGTGTCCAGCTCCAGCTCGAGAGCCGGGAGGAGCGCGCTGGCGGGGGCGGAGATGCCCGCCGCGTCCGCCCGCAGGAACGAGAGCTCGCCTCCCCCGGCGCCGAGCACGGCGAGGACGCCCGCGCGGTAGGCGACGCGCCCCGGGCGCACCCCGGCGGGAACGCTGCCGAGGAGCCGCCCCTCGCCGGAGAGGTCCAGGACGCCGACCGCGCTCTCCCCCGGCACCGGAAAGAACGCCCGTTCCAGCTCCGGCGCCGCCGCCAAGTCGGCGGGCGCGGCTCCGTCTCCGGCGCGGACGCGCTGGCCGGCGTAGACGCGCGCCGTCCGGACGGCCGCCTCCGCCAGCGTGGGCGCCGCGGCGGAGTCGTCGGAGGCGTAGACGCGGCGCCCGTCCGGGTCCGCGACCACCCCGGTCAGGAGCAGCGCCGCGCCGCGCTCGATCCCGGCCGGGATCGCCTCCACGGGGACCTCGCCGGCTTCCCCGCGGACGGGGACCAGCGCCGAGCGCCAGAGCACCGTGCGCGCGGAGTCGAGCAGGAGCAGCTGCACGCGCAGCCCGTCCTGTGACGAGGCCTGCAGCGTTACGCCGAGAGTGTCGCTCTCGTAGAAGGCGAGCTCTCCAGTCGGGAGGCGGAGCTGGACGCCGGGGTCCTCTCCGGGCTCGAACAGCGCCGGACGGTCCATGCAGGCGGTCGCCCCAAGGAGGGCGGCGAGCGCAGCGGCGCGGGCAGGTAGGCGGGTCACGGCGTGCTCCTCGTCGGCGTGTCGTGCACGTGCGGGACGAGCACGATCACCAGGTCCATGTAGTTGCTCGACAACTCGTCCCTCCGGAACAGCCGGCCGAGGACGGGGAGGCTCCCCAGCACCGGGACCCCGCTGGAGGCGCGGGCGTGCCCCTGCACGGTGAAGCTCCCGATCACGATCGGCGTGTCGTCGTCGACGATCACCTCGGTGGTGGTGCTGTGCCTCCCGCCGGTGATGCTGCGTCCGTCGGGGGAGAGCGTCCCCCCGTCGCGCACCAGGTCGACCTTCATCCGCACCTGGCGCCCGCCGTCCAGCACGATCGGCGTCACCCTCAGGGTCGTGCCGGTGAGGAACTGCGCGAACCCGCCCGCGGAGATGCCGGCCGGGGCGCCGGGGGTGCCGGGCGCCGCGCCCGTCCCGGGATAGGCGCCGGGCTGCTGGAGCGAGGGGTCGCCGCCCGCGCCGGGGCTCCCCGGCTGCGCGCCCGGAACGATCACGCCGCCCCCGGCCAGGATCGGCTGCGGGTTGGGCAGGATGTAGGAGTCGCCGACGTTGATCTTCCCCTCCCGCTCGGAGGTGGTCATGACCAGCGGGCGGGTCTCCGTCTCCGCGAAGCCGGCGGAGGTCAGCGCGTCGATGAACACGTTGAGCCCGATCGGCGTGTTGCCGATGCGGCGCCGCAGCGTAAACGTCGGCCCGGAGAGGCCGGGGATCGAGCCCGCGCCGCTGCCGCCGATGTTCACGCCCGTGGACTGGCCGCCGGTCGAGTCGTTCAGCACCGGGACGAACGAATACGAGACGCCCCGCTTGTCCATCTCCGAGCGGTTGACCAGGAGCATCCACGCCTCGATGCTCACGTTCGCGGGGCGGCGGTCGTACTCCGCCACCACCTCGCGGATGGCGGCGACCTGGTCGGCGGAACCGTAGACGACCAGCGTCCGGCTGATCTCCGGGTCGCCCATCACCTCCACGCTCCCCGGCGCCGTCGAGTCGGCGGCCGCCCCCTCGAACATCGGCTGCAGCGCCGCCACGACGTCGCGGGCGTCGCGGAACTGGAGGTTGATCAGTTCCGGCCGGCGGCCGCGGTTCGCCTCCCGCGCGCTCACGATGGTGATGATCCCGGAGGGCGCCTGGACGGCGCGGAGGCCGTGCGCCTCCAGGATCGACTCCAGCGCCTCGTGCCAGTAGCGGTCGCGGATCTCGCCGGTGAGCCGCATCGCGCGCACCTCGGGGTCCGAGCTCACCACGATGTCGACGCCGACCCGCTCCGCGATGTAGCTGGCCACGTCGGCCACGGGCGCGTCGAAGAGCGGGAGGTCGATCCGGGGCGGGTTTGCGCCGACGCGGATCCACTTCCCCTGCCGCACCGGCTCCTGCGCTCCGCGCCGGACCGGAGCGGCGGGCGGGGCCGCGGGAGCGGGCGGCGGGGCGGCCGCGGTGTCGCGTGGGGCGGCCAGCCGCGCCACCGGCCGGGCGGTGGGCCCGGACCGCGCGGCGGCGGCCTCCGCGCGGCGCAGCGAGTCGGCCTCCTGCTCGGCGCGGAGCTCGGCCAGGGTGCGGAAGCGCGGCGACGTGCCGCCCAGGCCGCCGGCGCAGCCGCCCGCGGCCAGCAGCAGGAGGAGGCCCCCCGCGCGCCGGGCGGCGGGCGCGGGACGGAAAGGAGACGGCACGGCGCTCATGGGGTGGAAGGCGTTGAATCGCGGAGGGCGACATCCAGCACCGTCGTGCCACCCAGGGCGGGGACGGCGACGCGGACGCTCCGGGGGCGGATCTGCAGGATGCGGTACTCGCCGACGCGGTCCCCCGGGCGCACCACGCGCCGGACCGGCGGGCGGCTGTCCAGCCGCACCACCGCGAGCGGCCGGTTCGGGTGGTGGGAGTCGACGCCGATCAGCGTGACCTCCAGCGCGGGGAGGTCCTGTCCCGCGTAGAGGGCGGCCGGCGGGACGAGCGGGTCCCGGCCGCCGCGCGGGTATGCCCAGCGCGCGGGCGGGATCGCCTCGGGACCCGCGGCGGCGCCCGCCGCGGCCGAGGAGGCCAGCACCGCGGCGGCCAGCAGGGCCGCGCCGCGCCGCCTCACGGCGCACCTCCCGGCGCGAAGGAGGAGCCGGCCGCGAGCGTGTCCGGGGAGGCCGCGCCGGTGTCGCCCGGCGGGAGCGTGTACCAGAGCAGGTCGAACATGGCGGATGCCTTGAAGGGGGTCTCGCCCGCGTCCGCCAGCGCGGCCGCCACCCCGGCGCTGTCGGCTGGTGCCAGGGCGCCGCCCGCTCCCGGGGTGCCGTACGGCCGGGCGCCGCGGAGGAGCGAGTCGGGGATCGCGTGCAGCCGGAAGCCCCGGGTGCGCGTGAGGCGCTGGAGGGAGGCGAGCTCGGCGAGGAGGTAGCCGACGTCCTCGTAGCGCCCCACCACCCGCACCGCGTAGCCGCCGGTCTGGAAGCGGCCCTCGGTCCCGGCGGGAAGCGGCTCCGTCGCGGTGATGCGGACGCCGGCGCGGCGCTCGATCACGCCGAGCGCGTCCTTGACCTGGGCGGAGAGCGCGGCGGCTTCGGCGGCCGGCGGGATGCGCGTGGCCAGGAGGAGGGAGTCCGCCCGGAAGCGCTCCAGGAGCGAGTCCAGCCCCGCCGGACCGTGCAGGACGGCCGCCGCGCGCGCCTCGCGGACCTTCGCCTCGCGCGCGGCGACGGCGTGCTCCCGCGTGGCGGCCGAGGCGGTGGCGGGGCGGTAGTGCCGGGCGTACCACGCGAGCGCCCAGACCGCGAGCGCGGCGGCCGCCCAGCGCAGCACCTTCGCCCGGTTGTGGGGGAGCGCGATCACCGCCCGTCCCCCGCGCTCGCGGGCGTGTCCGCGGCGGCGCCCTCCGGCCCCG
Organism: Longimicrobium sp.; assembly: GCA_036389795.1. NCBI lineage: Bacteria > Pseudomonadati > Gemmatimonadota > Longimicrobiia > Longimicrobiales > Longimicrobiaceae > Longimicrobium > Longimicrobium sp. The sequence continues at coordinate 13,087 of DASVWD010000205.1, read as the reverse complement.
CCGGCGCGCGCCCGGCCAGCTCGAAGTGGACCACCGGGGTGCGCCCGATCTTGACCGTCGTGCTGCGCACCACCTCGGCCTCGCTCGCCGCGCCGTCCGCCACCAGGGCGCGCGCGAAGGCGCCGGCCACGGCCTCGCTCGCGGCGTAGCCGCGCACGCGGAACGACACGTGGCCGGTGGCGGGATCCTCCCCGTCGGAGAGGACGTCCGACACCCACGCCGAGGCGGGGACGGCCGCCGAGACCGCGTGCAGGAGCCGGGGCCAGGCGTAGCGGCCGCGCTCCAGCGCGGCGACCGCGTCCACCCGGTCGCCGAGCGCCCGGCGCCGCGCCTCCAGCAGCTGGCTCCGCGCGAGGGTGGCCGCCACCGCGGCCGAGTCGGTGGCGACGCGGGCCTCCCGCTCCGCCACCGCGCGCTCGTGCTCCTCCACGCGCGCTCCCAGGAACGCCGTCGCCGCCCAGAGCACCACGGTCGCCGCGGCGATCCCGCGGTAGCCGCGGTCGCGCGCAACCGTGCGCAGCAGGACGGGAAGCGGAACGCGGCCCGCCTGCGTCGGGCGGTCCTCGGCGGAGGCCCGCAAGTCCAGGTCGAGCACTCCGCCGCCGGGGCCATCCCCGGCCGCGGCGAGCGCCTGCAGCGCCGCCCCCAGCGCGGGAGCGAGCGCCGGCCCGAACACGGCGGCGGGCTCCCCCTGCCACGGCAGCGCCGCCAGCGGGTCGAAGGCGTGCACCGGAACGCCCAGCGCGGCGCCGAGCGCGTCCAGGAAGCCCGCCACCCGCGAGCCGCCTCCCGAGACCCACACCTCGTACGCTCCCAGGTCCTCGCGCCCGCTCTCCCGCCGCACCGACTGCAGCCCGCGCGCGATCTCCTGCCGCAGCCTCCCCGCCCATTCCCCCAGCGCCGCCGCCGGAAGCGCTGGCGCGTCGGCCGCGGCGGCGCGCGTCCCGGCGCGGTCGCGGAGAGCCGCGAGCCCCACCAGAGGCGCGTCCAGCGCGGCCGGCTCGCCGCCGTCCAGCACGATCCAGAGCGCGGCCGTGTGGCCGACGTGCAGGAGGACGACGGTACGGCCGGCCGCGTCCGCCTGCGGGCGGCACGCGCGCCAGGCGTTGACCAGGGCGGCGGCCGCGGTGGTGACCGGCCCCTGCTCGCACCCCGCCGCCGCGACCGCGCGCTGCTGCGCCGCCACCGCCTCCGGCCGGGCCGCCGCCGCGAAGACGGCGACGCGGCCCGCGGGCGCCGCGGCGGCGAGCGGCGCGAAGCCCACGCGCGGGGCGGTGACGCCCGCGCCCAGCGCTTGGCCGAGCTGGAGCGAGAGGGCGGCGAGCATCTGCGCGCGCTCCTGCTCCACCACCACCAGCCGCCGGGCCACGCCTTCGGCGGGGCCCAGCGCGATGGCGACGCTCCGCGGGCGGACCCGGCAGCGCGAGAGGAGCGCGGCGACCTCCGCGCCCACGGCCGCCGCGTCGAAACGCGCGCCGTCGCCGCCCGGGAGCGCGTGGTCGACCGCGCAGGTCACCGCGGGCCCCTCGGGCCCGGCGGTGAGCCCCACCAGCTTGATCCGTCCGGGACTCACGTCGATGCCGACGAAGACCTCTTCACGTGCGCGTCGCAGCCGCATTTCGGGGGGTGGAGAGCGTGGCTGAGGAAGGGAACCGCGGGGGGCCGCGGCGCCGGTCCGGGAAGGCCCGGCCGAAATCCGCGCCCGGCGCTGCGGGGTACCCGGCAGGAGCGGCCGAAGCGAGCCGCGCCCGGGATGCTGGTACCCCGGGTCTCCCACCCCGGACGACGACTTCCCGCCCATGCCGCGCCCCCGCACCCGCCCCCGTCCCAACGGCTTCACCCTGGTGGAGATGATGGGCGCCCTCCTCCTCGTGATCGTGATCGGCTCGCTCTTCCTGGCGGCTCCCCGGCCCTCCCCCCGGGCCGAGGCCGGCGACGCCGCGCGCCGGATCCGCGCGATGCTCACCGCCGCGCTGGCCGAGGCGGAGCTGGACGGCGGCGAGGTGATCGTGCGGGCGGAGGCCGTGGCGGCGGAGGGGCGGAGCGGGCGCTTCCTGGCGCTCTCCGGCCCGCCGGGAGTGATGCCGGAGGACGACCCCGCGGCCGACTGGGTGGAGCTCGCCGACGGCGTGGTCTGGCGCGCGGGGACCGCCTCCGCCGACCCCGCGGGCGTGCCCACCGACGGCCGCGTGCCGGGGAGCGTGCGGTGCACCGCCGAGGCGTGCGAGACGGGGGCCGCCGACCACGTCGTCTACTTCGTCGGGCACGCGCGGAGCGCGCGCGTGTCGTGGGCGCTCGTGCTCACGCGCGAGCGCGCCGTGCAGCTCTTCCGCTGGGACGCCACCTCCAACACCTGGAAGACGGAAGCCCCATGAACCCTCCCATTCCCCGGCGGCCGGACGCCGGCTTCACCCTCTACGAGCTCGTCGCGGCGATCCTCCTGGTCGGACTCGCCGTGCACCCGCTCATCACCACCCTCTCCGCCGACACCCGCATCGCCACCGACCGCAGGCAGCGCCTGGACGCCGAGCGCCTGCTCCGCAACGAGGCCGCCCTGCTGGCGGCGGCGGACCCGGCGGCAGTTCCGCCCACGCGCACGTACCGAGCGGACCGGAGCGGCCGCGCCGCCGCGGCGGGAGTGTTCGAGGTCACGGCGCGCCGGACGGTGCGCTGCGGGGTCGGCAACGCTCCGCGCGACAACGCCTCCGCGCCCCCCGTCGCGGGCTGCGCGGCGGGGGGCGTGGTGGCCGACTACACCGTCTCGGTCACCTACCCGCGCGAGGCGGGCGCCGGGGAGACCGGGACGCTCACCCACACCTTCTCCGTGGCGGCCAGCGCGCCCCACGGTGCGGGGATCGGAGCCGTTCCATGAAGCGACTCGACCGGCAGGGGTTCACGATCCTGGAGCTGCTCTTCACCATCCTGGTCGGCGGGCTCTTCGCGCTCTCGCTCGCGCACCTGATGGACACCGCCGGCCGCGTCGGTGAGGCCAACCGCTCGGGCGCCGACGCCCGCGCCCTGGAGTGGACCACCGAGCGGGTGCTCCGGCGCGCGCTGGAGGAGGCGGGCGCGGGAATGCCCTCCGCCCCGAACCTCGGCGGCGTAGGCGTGCGGACCGCTACGCGCACGGACGGGACGCCCGCGGACACGCTGGTCGTGCTGCGCGGCGACGGGGACGCGCTCCCCGTGGCGGCGCGGCCCTGCCGCGCCGGGGTGCCGGACTGCATCGCGCTGGTGGGCGACCACCGCACCCGGCTCGCCGCGGGCGACGTGCTCGTGGTGGGCGCGCGGGGGACGGGGCTCGCGGTGTTCCAGGTGGCGGAGGCGCCGGAGGTGTTCTACGCGCCCTGCGCGGGCGACTGCCCGGAGCGGCTGGTGTGCCCGGTGACGCCGGGGCCCGCGCAGTCCTTCCTCCGCGTGGTGGGCTCGGTCCGGCAGCCCGGGGGCGCGACCTCTCCCGGGCCCTGCCCGCACGCCTTCTTCCCCGACGGCTCGCGCTGCGAGGAGGTCGTGCAGCTGGTCCCGGCGGGCGTGCGGCAGGAGCCTTCCTGCCGCGCGGATGGGCCGCCCAGCGCCTTCACGGAGGTGCACGTGGTGGACCGGACCGTGGCGCTCGGCTTCCCGGCGCCGCCGGCCTCGCTCACCCGGGGCGGAGCGGGCGGGACGCCGCGGGTGCGCGCGGTCAAGGTGCGCGCGTCGCGTTTCTGGGTGCGCGCGACTGCGGGCGACTCGGTCCTGGTCAGGCAGAACGGGCTGCTGGCGTCGGGGGAGTGGCGGGCGGCGGTGGGGGTGGCGGGGCCGGTGCGGGGATTACGGGTAGAGACGCTGCACGGCGGCGCGTGGCGCGCCGGCGCGGGCGTCGGCGCGGCGGACCTGGTGCCGTCCGCCGGGAATGCGAACTACGTCTGGCGCGGCGCGCCGGCGGCCTCCGGCCTCGAGCCCGGGGCGAAGTTCCTGCGCGGCCACCACACCGTCTCCGCCGTCCGCGTCCGCTACCTGTACCGCGCCGCCTCGGCGGGGCACGGGCTGCCCGCCGTGCACGAGGCCTGGATGGTGGTCCCCACCCCCGCCCTGCTGGAGGGAGGCACCGGTGACGTACGCTGAGCCCCGGGGCGGTCCGCGCTCCCGGCTCCGCTGCCGGGGCGGCTTCACGCTGAACGCGGTGCTGATCCTGATCGTGCTGATCACGATACTGGTCACCACCAGCGTCTTCCTCACCGTGACGGAGGAGCGCTCGGCGGGGGCCGCGCGGCAGCGCGCGCGGCTGGCGGCCGCCGCGGACCGGGTGGCGGCGGAGATGCAGGAGCGGCTGCTGGCGCGCGCGCAGTCGGTCTCCGGCGCGCTCTGGGACTCCGACCTGGCGGTCATGAACGCCGCCGCGGTGCTCGACATCGAGCTCACAGACGAGGGCGTCGAGATCGACCCGGCGCGCACCGGGTGGCGCGTCATCGAGGTGCGGGACGGCGAGCGCATCCCGCACGACGAGGTGCCGCTGGCCGCCTGGACGGACCAGCCGCGCCTGGCCTACGCGGGGACGCCGCCGGTGGGCGGGCTGGTGGCGGCGCGGACGCTGGTGGTGGCGGTCTACGCCACCGTCACCGGCCGGGACGGCGGGACCTACCGGGTGCGGCGGGACCTGGCGATCTCGCAGGTGCCGCCGCACCAGCACGCGCTCTACGCCGCCGGCGACGCGGAGCTGTGCTCGTCGGCGACGCCGGGGAGCGCGATCGGCGGCCCGGTGCGCGCCGACGGCCAGCTCGTCGCCCTCACCTGCGCCCACCTGATCCGCTACACCGGCGGCATCGAGGCCCGCGACGGGATCGCGGTCGCCGAGCCCGCGGCGCACTTCGTGGTGGGGACCGACGGGCAGCTCGCGCTCGCGTCCGTCTCCCGCGCTGGCGCGGAGGACGATCCCGCCGCCGCGCTCGCCCCCTGGGGCGGCCGCGTGCGGGTCGCGGCCGCGTTTGGAGGTGCGATCGGGCCGGGGCGCCTGAGCACCGTGGAGGTCGCCGGGTCCGGCGAGTGCGACGACATTCCGGCCGCGGGCGCGCTCGCCTGCGGCGGCGCGGCGCGGTACTTCCCGTCCGTGCAGGTCCAGCGCACCACCTCGGGAGCGGGGCGCGAGTACGCGGCGGTCTGCGGCGCGGCGTACGACGAGGGGTGCGCCGACGTGCTCGCCGCGATCTCCTACCATCCCTGGCCGTTCGCGGGGGCGCAGGCGCCCGGGCTCGCGGCGGCGGATCCCGCCGCGCCGCCCTACCCGTGGCGCGGCCTCCTCCCGGACGCGCGGCGGGAGGGGCGGTGCACCGCCACGATCGGCGGGAACACCTACCGAACCGCCCGCTGCCCGACCAACCTCTACGGCTTCCGCATCAACCTGGCGGCGCTCCCGGCGGTGGCGGGCGGCCTCCTCTCGATCCGGCGCGCCAGCGGACAGGCGCCCGGCGCCAACCCGTCCGGCGCGCAGGAGATCGTCCTGCTGGTGAACGGCGGCTCCCTGGCCGGCCCCCTCACCATTCACTCCGAGATCCCGGTCTACGTGGCCGGGAACTTCAACACGGCCTTCCGCGCCGCCTTTAACGGGCCGCCGCCGGCCAAGATCCACGCGCCGCGCGTGGTGGTGCTCCCCAACGAGGCGCCGGCCCAGCTCCAGACCTCCGCCGTCTGGGACAGCGTGCCGCGCGCGGGCGGCACGACGCCCGCCGCGGAGCCGCTCAGGGCCGAGTCGAACGTCACGCTGTACGCTGTGATCCGGAGCGGGTACTGCCGGAGCGTGGAGGGGCGGTACTTCGGCGGGGCGTGGGAGGGGAGCCCGGCGGTGCTGGGAGACTGGAGCCGCGCGGGGCTGCGGATCGTCGGCGCCGTGGAGGTGCGCGACGCGACCGCCACCGCCGCGGGGTGCGCCGCGTTCGGGGCGGCGCTGGACCAGACGCCCCCCTCCGGGACGGCCACGCTGCAGCCCGCCTCGCGCACGCTCCTCTTCGACGAGCGTCTCCTGCACCCCTACTTCCAGCCGCCGGGGGCGTGGGGGTACGGGAACGTCCCCACGAGCGGGCCGTCGGTGATCCCGGGGCGCACCTACGCGCGCCAGCTCCGCGCGATCGGCGGGACGGTGGTGGTGCGGCGGGTCCATGACGACCGGCGGGGCTTTCCGCCGATCCCGGCGGCGGTGCCGATCCCGGCGCAGGGGCCGTTCCCGGCGGCGCCGCTCCCGCTGCCCTGATCACCGGCCGGGCTTGCCCCGCTACAAGCTCTGAACGCACCCAGACACCGCACCGTCAGATTCAGATGCGAGTGCCTGGAACCAGAACAGCTGGGTGAATGATTTCGCGGGTTCCAGATTGAAATTGCAGCAGCGATACCCTGATCCGAATCTGTCCTTTCGGTCTTTTGGCGGACGGTAACGATGCCATAGCGCGCGAAAACTCGCGGAGCGATTGGTGCGGAGCGTCCTGGCAAGAGGTGAGCAGGTTCTCCCATACCAACTTTGCAGCGTCGGCAGGTGAAACCCCGTTACCCGGAGAGAGTTTGGGAAGCTCCAGGGCGCAGTCGCATACGGAGGTGAGTTCCACTCCGGCCACGGCTAGATTCCGCTCATGGATAAGCGGCACCATCCTGTTCTCCCACGCCACGTTCATCACGTGTCTCATCCCGGGCATCCCGTTCCCCTGACGAACAGGCAAACAGATCCACGAACGGCCAATCAGGTGACCAACTGGCGTATCCAACATCATGCTGGTGATTGCTTTCGGTAAGCGTAACCGTCTTCCGAACGCACAGAGCCGAGAGCCAAGGACGCGCCCGGCCTCCTCATCGAAGGCAACAAGGACGTAGACTTCCTTCCGGAGCGCCTTCACCATTGCCTTGGCATACGTATCCGGGTCGATGTTCTTTTCGCGTTTGATGCCCGCCAGCGTAACGTGAGGCGGAATTAGGATCTCCACCTCTCTCGGCAGGGGAATGAGCTCGGTAGACCCATTTTCGGTGATGTCGAATGGAGTCCCCCACACGTAGAGATCGCCGTGACCTTCGAGAGCGGCTGCGGTACGTCGGAAATGCGTCACGTCGGAGCAACAGATCAAGAACTTGACACCGAGCATGGATCGACAGATTCCCCACAGTTCACCGCTATGGAAATGGTACCAGAGGGGCAATATCCCATGTCTGTGCTTTGGAATACAGGCACACCAGCCATGCAACTCTTTCAGCAGCTCTGGAAGGCCCCGGAATGGCGGCGTTCGAGAGCGCTCGACATCGGAAAGCCGCGCTCTCGAGAAGTTGAGCACGTCCGCCACCGACTCTAGACGATACCTGTCCGCGATGGTCTTCGATTCGTCTAAGCACCGCCTCGCTTCTGCAATCTCGCCCTGGTCGAGTTTCAACATACCCAGATCATGAAGCCCTCCAGCCCGCAGGTCGTGCAAGTCCGCTTCCTTAGCGATCTCCAGCATACGCTCAAGCAATGCAATCGCCTCGCCTCTAGAGTCTTCCTCTCTCGCCACTGCCGCCAGCAGTGCGAGGGTTTCGGCGAGTCCGATCGCGTCTCCTATGGCCTCGTGTTCGCGACGCGCATGCTCTAGCCAGCGCCGCGCCTCGTAACGATTACCTAGTCGACCGTGCAGCTTTCCGATGGTAAACGCCAACTCGGCACGCCGCCCTCGTATCTCGGATTTCTCCGCTGCCGCTTCGAACTGGACCAACGCACCCCGAAGGAGTCGCTCCCTCTCCTCGGGGGAGGCGTCGTCGCCCAGGCTCTCTGCTTCCAACATGAGGCACCGCGCCAGAGCCGCCTCATCTCCGGCCATCGTAGCCAATTCCTTTGCGCGGACAAGGAAATCGACGGAGGCTTGCCCGCGGTCGTGGTCCCGGCAGAGCAGCGCAAGTTGGAAGAGGAAGCGAATCGATTCGCGCTCAGGGCGAGCAGTCGCAGCCAAGGCGAGCGCCCTCGCCAAGCACGCAGCCGCCTGATCCTCAAGGCCGTGCGTCAAAAACAGTCGCGCGAGGATTTCGAGGCAACGACATTGTCCGTTGACATTCCCTAGAGCCTCAAACGTCGACAGGGAAGCTCTCAGGGAGTTGCGTGCGTTCTCCCACTGACCGCCCATCAACTGGATCTCACCCCTGAAAGCGAGCGTGCGGCCAAGGTTATCAATGCTATTCGCCTCCCGGAAGAGCGGCTCGGCCCGGGAAAGGCGTGTCATCGCGTCGGCGAGTTTGCCTTCTCGGCGAAGCAGCACAGCCATGCTCGAAAGGCTGACACCGAGATTCACAGCTGCCTTCTTCCTGTCTTCTCCAATCGAATCCCGGTATTCGGCCCGGCATAGCTCCTCGGCTTGTCGCAAGAGACGATGCGCCTCTTCGAACTCACCGAGAAGCTCCTCAGCCCGGCCGAGGCCAATGAGGTGCATCGCCTCCGCGAAACGATCTTGTCGCTCTCTGGCCAGGTGAACAGCTTCACGGAACGCAGATCTCCCCGCCTCTATGTTGCCGAGAAGAAGTTCAGCTTCACCTAGCTCACTGAGTACGTTGTCTCTCTTGACGAACTTGGCGTCCTTCGGAATGCTGGCGAGGCACGTCAGGAGGGTATCGCGAGTTGTGCTGACATCTCGCTCGTCATTGAGCAGCGTTCCCGCCCTCTCGACTTTCACCCGGAGTTGCGCCGCTGCGCATTGCGCTGCATCGGCCGCAGCTTCCGCCTGGTCGTAGGCTTCGAGGGCGTCGCCATACCGGCCTTCGCTCTCTGCCTTATCTGCTTCCTCGAGGATGCACTTGATTTCGGGAGGAATCTCGTCCGCTGGGGATAGTATCGGTGTTTCCAAGATGGCTCCGCCCGACGCACGAATGAGTTGCATCACATCCGCCACTCCCACCAACTCCGGAAACGCGTTGCGCACATCCGGAGCGATATGAAGCATGCTGCCAATGTCATCACGCCCCCAGGTTATGACATGGCTAGCGGGCAGAACTTCTTCAATGCATCGGCGGAGGTCCCTGCGAAGAGGCGCAGACAGAGGAGCGTTGGTCAGGAAAACATAGTAAGCCGGCATTGCCCAGCTGCCATCGGCGAGCCTCCGCTGGATCTGCTTCGCTTCGGCCGCAGCCGCAGCGCGTACCGCCTTTCCAGGCCGTGCACCGGCTGCACTCGCGCCCGCCACGAACTTTGCCTGGAATACGAACGGGCCCGGGACACTGGAGCCGGGGCCGTGGAAAGGCAGCGGACCTTCAGCGAACGCATCGCGACCCAAGTCGGAGCGACCGCCCCAGGCCTCAACACCAAGACCCAGGCAGGCCTTCAGAAGCGACTGACACAGCTCCTCGAAGCGCGCCCAGCCCAAATCGTCCAACCGGTATGCGGTCATCTTCTTAGCGAACCTCTCCTATTCGAATGAGCCGTACAAATTGTCATTTGGACGAATCCCGTCCGGCAGTTCCTGGCCGACGATGCTGGCCCGGATCACCATGATGTAGTTCGAGCCACCGAGGGTCCCCGGAAAGCCCTTAACTGCAGACACCGCCGCGTGCGAGAAGTCGAGATCGTGCAAGTTGAAATACCGGCGGGAGAATTGGTGAGACAGGGAATAGGACAGTTGATAGAGTGTTTCGTCATATTGATTGACGGCGGCAGCCAACTGCATAGGAACAACAGCCCCATGTGTTACCCTGCTCCTCCCGAGATTAGGCCATCTCGCTTGGTGGGGCAGGAAAAATTCCCCATCGAGATCGTGGTCGAAAGGCTGATCAAGTACCGCCACCGGCCTGTAGTCGTACAGAAGAAGCCGGGTTTGCGGCGACCGGGCGAGCATACGCGTGATCTGCTCATCACGAACCTGCGAGAATTTTGTCGAATCGCGGGCCCGTACCTTGGCTTCCAGGAACCCGGCGCCCTCCAGAACCGCCCCGGTGGGCAGCCGGTAAAGTACAAGAACACCGATATCACCATGCACGGTCTCACGGGGGCCGTGCAACTTGTAGACCTCCCATTCCACCTGCAGCGGAAACCGCAGTCCCTCCAGTTGAATGTGCCTGAACCTTCTTCGGAATCGCCGGACAAGCTCGTGCGTTAGAACATCTTCCTTCCAATCCAGCGGAAAGTGGCCCACCACCACGTCGCGCAACTCGCGCTCGATCATGTACTCGAATTGAAGTAGGTGCATTCGGAGGTCTCGATTCGGGGGCCTCGACACACTGTTACAAGGTAGCGGTACCGCCCGCCCGGCTAATGTAGCGCACTCAAACAGCTTGCTCGAACAAATCCGTCGAACGTGACCGGCGAGATGATTCCCATTGCGCGATCATGCGCTCCAGCGAAGGATAATCCTCCTTCGACTCGACGGGGCGTAAGCCGTCCAGCGCATCAAGCCGGCACCGGAGGAAATCAGCGACCTCGCGGCGTGGTCCGTGGTGCAGCTTGAGCACGCCCTGGATCTTCGGCTCCCCTCTATCGACATCCACCCGGGTGGGAACCGGGTAGGCCACGATGCGGCCGTATTCCAGTGCCGCGCGTGTGGCGTGGAGGCTTCCGCCCTGGACGTCGGTCTGAATCAGGATAATTGCCTGGCTCAGCCCCGCCTGGATACGGTCCCGCTTCACGTAGTTGGGACCGTACGGCGCAGTGCCGTAAGGGTATTCGGTCACCCACGCTCCGCCGGAGGACAGGATGCGCTCGGCCAACTTCGTGTGCCGCTTCGGAGTGATCGTGTCCAGCCCGTGTGCCAGCACGGCGACCGTGTGGCCGCCGGCGTCGAGCGCCGCTTCGTGGGCAACCCCGTCGATCCCCAAAGCAAGCCCGCTGACGATGCTCCATCCCGCCTCGGCGAAGTAGGTGGTCATCCGCCGGGCGATGATCCGCCCGTGCTCCGTCGGCTCGCGCGTCCCGATCACGCCGACCGACCGCCGGTGCGTAGGTGCCAGGTCGCCCTTCACGTAGAGGAACGCCGGCCGGTCGTGCGTCTCCGCGAGAAGAGCCGGGTACTCTTCGTCCGCCGGGGAGAGGACCACGGCTCCATCCTCCTCGGCCGCCCGCAGGTTCTTCCTGGCACGGTCTTCGGCGGACGCCAGCCCGCCAGGCTGTGCGAGGCCCTTGGCGATCGCCGGGGTGAACCGTCCGATCTCCTCGAAATCTCGCTCGGCGAACTGCGGGATCCTCAGCACCGATCCCAGGGCGATCGGCCCGACGCCCGGGAGCCCGCTCAGGATCAGCAGCTTCTCGGTTGCCCGACTCGTGGTCTCCATCACATTCCGTTCGTCGTTCACTGCCGGATCAGGCATTCTCAGTATAGTAGCACTTGGGCTCGCCCCAGTATCCCACGCACCCGCGGAAGCGCCCCCCGTCCCTCCTCCGGATCAGTTTAACCTCCCGCCCGCAGAGAGGGCACACCCGGAACGTCGGGTCGGCCTCGAACGAGGCCCCGGAGACCGTCTTGGTGAGGGCGAGCCCCGCGACGTACGCAGCGCCGTGCTCCAGCAGCCGGCCTCGCGCCGTCTTGAAGGTCCCGCCGGCAGTCAGCACGTCGTCCACCACCAGGATGCGCTCGCCCGGCGCCGTCTTCACCAGCTGCAGGGACCGCTCGAGTTCCGCGACCCGCTGCGCCCGCGTGAAGTGCTTGATCCGTTGCGCGTCGGCGGAGAACGCCAGGAGGTCGGGGGCGTAGCGCAGGCCCGAGTTGCCCGGGCCCATCAGCTGCTGCACCGCCGCGAGCATCTCCTCCATCCGGGGATGGCTGCCGGGCTTCGCAGGGATGACGGTGACGGTGCCGATCCGCAGTTCCCGGGCGATCGCGTCGATCGCCTCCGCAACCGCCTGCACGAACCGCGGCTGCTGGAACTGTCCGGGCTCGTTCTTCCGGTCGATCCAGCGGGAGAGGTCGTGCCGCCCGTGCAGGTGGAGCGTCGGTCCTGCGTCCGCGAAGTACCGGCCCAGGACGTAGATGACGAACGGACCGCCCTGCCCCAGGAGCTGCGTCACGACCCGGCGGGTACCCGCGGGGGCGTCCCGCTTCGCCAGCCGCGCCTCCAGCAGCGGCAGGAACTGCACCGGGTCGCTCACGTACGCCAGGATGTGCTCGGGGCGGTCCAGGATCGCGTCCGGGATGATCTGCTGCGCGAAGTAGCTCTTCTGCGGTCCCGCCTCCCACGTGCACTGGACCGGCCGCATCGAAGCGTGGTAGGCGGCCTCCACGTCTCCCTTGGTGTCCCCCAGGTACGCCACGGCCGTACGGTCGGCGAGCCCCATCCGCTCGGCCGCGAGCAGGAGCCCCTCCGGGTGCGGCTTCTGGTTCACGACGTCGTCGTACGAGACGACGGTGGCCCAGTGTACGTTCGGGAAGATCTGCGTGAGGACGTCCTCCGTGTACCAGCTGTGTGCGCGGCTGACCACCCCGAGCGGCAGCTTGCGGCTGAGCTCGGCGAGCACGGCGTCGAGCCCGGGATAGGCGCAGAGCCTCGGCAGGTGCGGTCGCAGCTGCTCCCGCGTGCCGCGCAGACGGACCTGGTTCAGGTGGTCCGTCGAGCAGAGGGTGTTGTCCAGATCGAAGAGGACGGCCTGGATTCGAGGGTCCGGAACGAAGACGGCGGCCATGGACGAACAGGGGGAAGTCGGTCGGCTGCGGAACCTATAAACATGCCGATTCGGCGCGGATCACGCAACCGTCGCTCCCGGTCTCAAAGGCAGCGTTGGTAACAGTTTGCAAGGCGCGAGAGCAGATCGTGTCAGCCCGGCCTCGCTCGGGAATTCTGCGGATGCGCTGCGGGGCCATGCGGGCGGTGAGGTAGGGGATGACAACCCCGGAGAGAGGAAAAGGGGGTGGGTGTTCGTGTGGGGGGCCGAGTCGTCTCCCACGTCGGCGGGGCCAGCGGTTCGGCCCTGGACCGGCCCGGGCCCGCGGGGGGTGCGTCCCTCCGCGGGCCCGTCTCTTTGCCCACCTCGGGGAGCAGGAGCAGCAGCGATGGCGACGGAGACCACGGAGAAGAAGACGAAGGCGCCGCGCTCGCGCGTGGCGGAGGCCGGCCGCAGGCGCGGGGTGAAGGAGGAGCCGCCGTCGGCTCCCTCGCGTCCCACCCGCGCGAAGCCCAGCGCGGGGACGGACAC
>DASVWD010000204.1 GCA_036389795.1 Longimicrobium sp. | reverse complement strand
TCGACGAAACGCGCCGGGCGGCCCGTGGAAGGCCGCCCGGCGCTCACGCGGTCAGGGAGACCGTCACCCGAGCTGCTGCCCGGTCGCCGGCGTATCGCCGCACCCCGGCCGGCAGCTTCCGTCACAGCTCGCCAGCGGCGTGTCGACGCAGAGCGGGCTGGGGCAGTTGGGATAGGTGTCGTACTGCTCGGGATACGGCTCGGCGAGGACGGCGGCGTAGTCGGCGCGCCCGTGCACGGTGCCGCGCCCCCGCGCCGCGGCGGGCGTGGTGTCGAACGACTCGACCGAGAGGTCTTCCAGGACCAGCCGGACCTTGCGCATGGCTCACTCTCCAGGTGGAAGGGGTCCGCCGGGCGGCCACGGGAAGGCCGCCCGGAGCTCGTTCGTCCTCGCGCCCGCTCAGGCGGGGTACGGCTCCGGCGGGATGCAGGCGCCGCAGGTGTAGTCGCAGGTGTCCCGGCAGCTGTCGCACGACTGGCAGCTCGCGCAGGTGCCGTTGCAGCTGTCGCCGCAGGTCCAGCGGCAGCTCGCGTCGTCGCAGCTCGCCAGCGGGGTGTCGACGCAGAGCGGGCTGGGGCAGTTGGGATAGGTGTCGCACTGCCCGGGATACTGCGAGTACGGCTCGGCGGGGACGGCGTAGTAGTCGGCGCGCCCGTGCACGGTGCCGCGCCCCCGCGCCGCGCCGGGCGTGGTGTCGAACGACTCGACCGAGAGGTCTTCCAGGACCAGCCGCACCTTGCGCATGGGCTCGCTCTCCGCGTGGAAGGTGGTCCGCCCGGGAGCCGGACGGCGGGAGGGGGGACCGTCCGGACGCGCCGCGTCTCGCACCCGCTCTCCCCGTGTCGACTTCGGAGCGGATGAGGGGGAGAGCGCGTCGGACGCTCGGAAGAAAGTAGCGCGATTCGTGAGGCGAGGGAAGCGAATGGATCCAGCGGCCCGCCGGCTCACTCCGCCGGCGGGCCGTAGCCGGTGTTGACGCCGTTGCCGCAGGGCTCGGCGACGGGGGGCGGCCCGGGCGGGTCGGCGTCGTTCAGCTCGCGGCGGAGCGCCTCCATGCGCGCGCGCAGCGTCCGCACGGTGGCGGCGTGCTCGCGGCGGTAGGCCAGGTTGGTCGTCTCGTCGGGGTCGCTCCGCAGGTCGTACAGCTCCCACTCCTCGGGCTGCTCCCAGAAGTGGATGAGCTTCCAGCGGTCGGTGCGGATCCCCCGGTTCTTCCGCGCGCAGTGCTCGGCGGGGTACTCGTAGTATTCGTACAGGAACGCGTCGCGCCAGGGCGCCTGGCGCCCCTCCAGCAGCGGCGCCAGGCTGCGCCCCTGCATCCACCCCGGCGCCGGGATCCCCGCCAGCTCCAGCAGCGTGGGCGCGAGGTCGACGTTGAGCGCCAGGTGCGCGCGGTCCGTCCGCCCGGCCGCGACGCGCTTCGGGAAGCGGACCAGCAGCGGCACGCGGATCGACGGCTCGTACATCAGCCGCTTGTCGAAGAGCCCGTGCTCGCCCAGGAAGAAGCCGTTGTCGGAGGTGTAGACCACGACGGTGTTCTCGGCCAGCCCGTCGGCGTCCAGCCGCTCCAGCAGGCGGCCCACGTTCTCGTCCACCGACAGCAGCACGCGGTAGTAGTTCTTCACCAGGTGCTGCAGGTTGAGCCGCCTGCGCTCCTCGAACGGCAGGTCCGGCGACACTCCCTTGTCGCGGAAGTCGGGCATGTCGGCGATGGCCATCTCGGCGCGGCGCACGGCCTCGGGGCGGCCGGCCAGGCGGTCCTCGAAGGTGCGCGGCACGGGGACGTCCACGTCGTCGAAGGCGCGCGCGAAGCGCTCGGCCGGCATCCACGAGCGGTGCGGCGACTTGAACCAGCAGAGGAGGCAGAAGGGGCGGTCCCGGGGCCGGGCGTCGAGGAAGGCGAGCGCCTGGTCGCCCACCACGTCGTCGGCGTGGCCGCGCATCTTCACCCGCACGCCGTTGGCGATCATCTCCGGGTCGTGGTAGCGCCCGCCCGGCGGGTGGAAGACCACGGTGGTGTCGAAGCCGTACGGCGGCGAGAGCACGTGCCACTTTCCCACCAGCGCGGTGTGGTAGCCGGCCTCGCGGAAGAGGTGGGGGAAGGTGAGCTGGTCGGGCCTGAGTCCCGTCTGGTTGTAGTAGCGCGGACCCCCGCCGTTGGTGATGACGCCGTGCGCGTGCGAGTACAGCCCGGTGAGCACCGAGGCGCGGCTGGGCGCGCAGAGCGCGTTGGTGACGAACGCCTCGGCGAAGCGCACCCCCTCGCGTCCGATGCGGTCCATGTTCGGCGTGCGCAGCACCGGGTTGCCGGCAATGGACATGGCGTCGGCGCGCTGGTCGTCGGTCATGATCAGGATCACGTTCGGCGACCCCGGCGGCGCCTTGGCGTGTGCGGGCGCGGCGAGCCCCGGCAGCGCCAGCCCCGCCACCGCCCCGCCGATCCTCCGCACCGCCTCGCGCCGGTCGATCGGATTCGTCATGCGTCGGTCCTTAATAGATTCAGCGGCGGCGGTCCTCTCCTGCTCTCACTCTTTCGCAGCAGCATTCGAATCCACCGCCCCAGACCCGGTCGTTGCCGTTAAACTGCCGATGTATTGCCGATAAATTGCCGTTAACGCATACCGGCGTCGTGGACAGTCACGCGCTCGGTCGGTTCCGATAAGCTGTCGGTATAGTTCCGATAAAGTTCCGATAACCACCGTTTCCAGCGCAGGCGAGCGCGAGCCCGCAGGATAACGCGCCGTTTCCCTCCGAGCCAGACCGCGCGTGCGACCGATGCTCCGGCCGGTGCCGTTGAAGCCTCGCGCGCACCGATGCCGCCCGTGTACGGGCCTGGCGAGGCTTTCCGTTGTTCCAGCGGGGGCCTTCAGGCCCTCGCTGCTGCCCTCGCGCCCGGCCCTCGCTCACTCCGCGCACTTCGCGATAATCCTGCCGATTGCGGGAACATCATGCATTGTCCGCTCGCGGCCCCGGTGCGCGGAAGGCGTTGCCGCGCAAGCACTTACGCCGCCTGGAGCGACCTGGCAACGGATTTGCGCTCCTCCGGGCACCCGGCCGAATCGCGACCCTCCATCCTTACCCGCCACCGGAAGCCCTTGTATCCGGGGGCGGCGGCAGGATAGAATGTCGCCTTTCCGCACTTTCCGATTCTCAGGCAACCGCCCGCACCCGCTACGCACCGTGCACCCGACCCGCGCCCTGCCACGCCTGGCCGCACCCTCCGCGCGCCCCGCCTTTGGGGTCACACCGCGCCGCAGAATCGGCGGCATCGGAGCGGGCGCGGCGTGGGGCGCCGTCACGCCGGCGGAGGAGGCATGGAGCTGACCGGCGGGGGCGCGCTCCTGCGCGACGGCACGGTGGAGACCGTGCTCGACAGCGCGCCGGTGGGGATCGCCGCGTGCGACCGCGAGCTGCGCTGGGTGGCGTGGAACCACTCCATGGAGGCGCTGGTGGGCCTCGCCGCCGACGAGGTGCTGGGCCGCCCGGTGGCGGAGTGCCTTTCGGGGCTGGCCGGCCCGGGCGGCGAGGCCGTGCTGCGCCGCGTGCTCGACGGCGCGGCCGCCGACCTGGGCGACCTGGCCGTGCAGACGGCCGCCGGCGGCCTGCGCGGCTGGGTCTCGGCCCGCTGGTCGCCGCACCGCGGCCCCGACGGCGAAGTGGCGGGCGCCGTGGTGGTGGTGCACGACGTCACCGCGCGCCGCCGCGCCGAGGAAGAGGCGCAGCGCCTGGCCGCCTTCCCCCGCGAGAGCCCCAGCCCGGTGATCGAGTGCGACGGCGAGGGGAAGGTGCTCTTCGCCAACCCCGCCACCCACCACCTGCTGGCCGAGGTGGGCGCCTCGCTCGAGGCGGGGCTCCTCCCGCGCAACCACCGGCAGCTGGTGTCCACGGCGCTCACGCACGGGCACGTGCTGCGCACCGTCGAGGTGGACGTCGACGACCGCATCTTCTCCTGGACCTACCACCCGCACCCGCAGATGGGCGTGGTCCACCTCTTCGCCGACGACATCACCGCGCGCCGCGCCGTGGAGGAGCAGCTCCGCCACGACGCCCTGCACGACGCGCTCACGGGGCTTCCCAACCGGCACCTGTTCATGGAGCGCCTCGCGCGCGCCGTGCTGCAGGAGAAGCGGCGCGAGGGCTACCTCTTCGCCGTGCTCTTCCTGGACCTGGACCGCTTCAAGGTGGTCAACGACTCGCTCGGCCACGCCGTGGGCGACGAGCTGCTGGTGGCGGTCGCCGGGCGCCTCACCGGGTGCCTGCGCGAGACCGACACGGTGGCGCGCTTCGGCGGCGACGAGTTCGCGGTGCTGCTGGACGACATCTCGGCGGTGGAGGACGCGCTGCGCGCCGCCGACCGCATCCAGGCCACCCTCAACGCGCCGGTGAGCCTCTCGGGCTACGAGGTCTTCACCTCGGCCAGCATCGGCATCGCGCTCTCCTCCACGGCGTACGGGCGCCCCGACCACCTGCTGCGCAACGCCGACATGGCGATGTACCGCGCCAAGGCGGCGGGGACGGGGCGCCACGAGCTGTTCGACCGGGCGATGCACGCGCTGGCGCTCACCCGGCTGCAGATGGAGACCGACCTGCGCAAGGGGATGGAGCGCGAGGAGTTCACGCTGCACTACCAGCCGATCGTGAACCTGCGCACGGGGCGGATCGCGGGGGTGGAGGCGCTGCTGCGCTGGCGGCACCCCGAGCGCGGCTGGATCCCGCCCACCGACTTCGTCCCCCCCGCCGAGGAGACGGGGCTCATCCTCCCGATCGGCCGGCGGGTGGTGGCCGACGCGTGCCGGCAGCTGCGGGCCTGGCAGGCCGGGAGCCCGCGGGCGGCGGAGCTCTCCGTGAGCGTGAACCTCTCGGTCAAGCAGTTCGCGCAGGCCGACCTGCTGGACCAGGTGCGCGCGGCGCTCGACGACACGGGGGTGGACCCGCGGCTCCTGCGGCTGGAGGTCACCGAGAGCGTGATCGTCGACAACTTCGACGCCGCGGCGGCCACGCTGGCGCGGCTCCGGGCGCTGGGTCCGCGGGTGTACCTGGACGACTTCGGCACCGGCTACTCGTCGCTGTCCTCGCTGCACCGGCTGCCGATCGACGCGCTCAAGGTGGACCGCTCGTTCGTGGCCGAGATCGGCCGCGAGAGTGCGGGAACGGCGCTCACGCGCACGGTGGCGACCATCGCCCGCAACCTGGGCCTGGCGGTGATCGCCGAGGGCGTGGAGACGGCCGAGCAGCTGGCCGAGCTGCGCGCGCTGGGGTGCGAGTACGCGCAGGGCTTCCTCTTCGCCCCCGCCCTCCCCCCCGACCAGCTCGCCGCCCTGCTGGAGGCCGACCCGCGCTGGTAGCGCTGCTTCACCCGAGGCATTTCTCGATCACAGCCAAGGACTTGCACCAAGTCTTGCGTTCTGATAATTTGCGCTTGGGTGTACGACAATGTAGTACAACGGGAGAGTTCGAATGGGAGCCCCGCTGACGATCCGCCTGGACGACGCTCTGGAGCGTACCCTCGACGAGTACTGCCGGGAGAGCGGTCAGAACCGCAGTGACGTCGTCCGCGACGCGCTGCGGCGGCAACTCACGATCTTGAGGGTCCGGCAACTCCGCAGAGAAATGATGGCCGACGCTGCGGCGCAGGGTTATCTGACGGACGAAGATGTCTTCCGCGACGTCTCGTGAGAGTTTTCCTGGATACGAACGTTATCCTGAGCGGTTTTGCGACTCGGGGGCTGTGCTTCGATGTGCTGGAGCTCGTCCTCGCTCACCTGGACTTCGAATTCGTGACGGGCGAGGTAATTCTCGATGAAGTCGCGCGTGTGGCTGCGAGGAAGTTCAAATCCTCTCCGCACAGAGTCCAGCGTCTGTTGGAGATTCTCTCAGAGTACCACGTTGAACCACTTCCGGTGTCGCTTCCGTTGGTGGACATACGCGACAAGAGTGATTTGCCCGTGCTGGCCTCGGCACTCGCGGCTGGGGCCGACGTCCTCGTGACGGGTGACAAGGATCTCCTTGAGTTACGGGAGAAGGTCCCCGGCCTGGAGATCCTCGATCCGCGCACCTTCTGGACGAAGTATCGCGCGGATTGATTGCGACCGCTCTGGGATCGAGAGCGATCAAGGCCGGGTGCACACTGCGCTTGGCCTTCATACATCCAATGGAGACTGACGAATCTAGCGCGTGATCACGTCGATCGCGCCCGCGCCGTGGCCGATGCCGAAGCGCGTGGTGGCGTCCGGCGCGTCCAGGAAGCGGATCTCGCGGACGTGGCCGAGCGGGATGTCGCGCAGCGACGACGCCCCGCCGTGCCGGATGCCGTTCAGGTAGACCACCACCGCCGGCTGGGCGCCGAGCGACGACGCGCCGCGCGCCCCGCGGAACCAGGCGGGGCGGAGCCTGCGGACCAGCTCGTAGGTGTCGGTCGCCCCCGAGCGCTCGATCTCCTCCAGCTTGATCAGGCTCCCGCGCGGCGCCGCGCGGGGGTGCTGCGCCGTCGCGCTCCCCTCCTGCGCGAGCGCGGGCGCGGCGGCCAGGCAGGCCGCGAGGATGGCGGCGGCGAGAACGAGGCGGGAGAATGCCAGTGCTCGCATGGGAGCCTCCGGCGAGTCGAGGAAGGCGAGGACGGCGGATCCACCGATCCACCCTCACCTCTTCAAGATATCCGCGCTGCTGCCGGCGACCAAACGGAATCTCGCCCGTCCGCCGGCTAGCGGTAGCACCCCAGCGGGTGGTCGAGCGGCCGGGCGTCGCCGGGGAGGCGGAAGTGCCACCACTCCTTGTCGTAGTTGACGAAGCCCTCGGCCTCCATCGCCCGCACCAGCTTCATGCGGTTCTCCCGCACCTGGCCGGTGGCGTTGGCGGTGTGCGCCGCCTCGGAGAAGGTGTCGAAGGGCGTGCCCATCGGCACTTCCCGGCCGCTGCCCAGCCGCACGAGCGTGAGGTCCACCGTGTTGCCGCGGTTGTGGCCGCTCTCGCGCGCCACGTACCCCTGGTCCAGCACCCAGCGGTTGCCGGTGCGCTCCGCCCAGTCGACCATGGCGAGCGTCGCCCGCACGGGGCGGTAGGCGTCGAACACCTTGAGCCCCAGCCCCTCCTCGCGCAGGCGCCGCTGCACTCGCGCCAGCGCCGCGGCCGCCTCGGGGCGCAGCAGGGCGACGCGGGCGTCGTACCCCGGCAGCCGCTGCCCGGTGAAGTTGTGCGGGGTGGCGTAGCGCACGTCCACGCGGATGGTGGGGTCCACCTGGCGCACGTCCACCAGCTCCTCGCCCGGCTGGACGGTGCACTCCGCGGGGGCCTGCTGCGCCGCGGCCGCGCACGCCGCCAGCAGCAGCGGGAGCACGGCCACCATCGCGCCTCTAGAACTCATAGCGCCCTCCGTCGGTCCCCAGCTCCGTGTCGGCGAAGATCGAGCGCGCCTCCGCCAGGTCGGCCTCGCCCACCCCCGGCGGCAGGTGCACCAGCACCAGGCGCTTCACTCCCGCCTCGCGTGCCACCCGGGCCGCGTCGGCGTAGCTGGTGTGCACCCCCTCGAGCCGCTCCCGCATCGCCTCGTGCACCAGGAGGTCGGCCCCGCGCGCCAGCTCGGCGATGGCCGCGGCGCGGTCGGTGTCGCACGAGTAGGCCACCGTCCCCCCGTCGGCCTCCACCCGGAGCCCCACCACGGGGACGGGGTGGATCCCCGGCGCGGCGGTCACGCGCCAGCGCCCGTTGCTGAGCACCTCGGCGCCGGCCTCGTGCGCGAAGCGGTGCCACTCGATCCTGGGGACGCCCCTCCAGTCGTGCGTGTCGAACGCCTCCCACGCGCGCCGCGCCTGCGCGAGCGCCGCCTCGATCCCGTACACGGGGATCGGGCGGCGGCGGCCGGCCAGCCAGATCTTCTCCATGAAGAGCGGAAAGCCGCCCACGTGGTCGGCGTGCTCGTGGGTGACGATCATCGCCTCGATCGAGTCGAGGTCCACGCCGGCGATCAGCAGGCGCTGCACCACGTCGCCGCCGCAGTCCACCACCAGCGTGTGCCCCTGGTGCTCGAAGGCGAGCATGGTGGTGGTGCGGCTCGCGTCGCTCAGGGCGGCCCCGGTGCCCAGCAGGTGCAGGACGGGCATGCGGTCGGTCTCCGGTCGAGTGCGAAAGTGCGAAAGTGCGTTAGTGCGTTAGTGCGTTAGTGCGTCGGTACGGGTCAGGTCGGGAGCAGGTAAAATGCGGAATGGCGCCCGCGCTGCAAGCGTGACGCCAGTGGACGCCGGGCGCGGAACGGGAATTGCCAGTTCGGCGCGCCGCGCAGTCAGTGTAAGACGATCACGGAGGAGGAGGAAGGGTCATGGCATCGGCCAAGAGGACCAGGGACCACGACGAGATCCGCGAGTGGGCCGAGTCCCGCGGCGGCATCCCGACCTTCGTGGAGGGGACCGGCGGGCTTCTCCGCATCGACTTCATCGAGGGCAAAGGCAGCGGCGGCCGCGAGGACTCCCTGGAAGAGGTGGGCTGGGACGAGTGGTTCAAGGTGTTCGACGACCGCGGGCTCGAGTTCCTCTACCAGCCCGAGGGCGACAGCCGCTTCTTCAAGCTCGTCTATCCCGGCGGCGACGACGACGACGACAAGGACTGAGCCCCCGGGACGTGAGCGAGGGCGGGCGCTGCACGGGGCCCGCCCTCGGCGCGTCCGGAAAGTGCCCAGTCCCAAGTACCCAGTACGCGATCCGACGCCGTTCCACTGGGCACTGGGCACTGGGCACTGGGCACTCTCGCTCTCAGCTCTCCCCCTCCTCCCCTTCCTGGTTGCACGGATGCGCGGGGTTGCCGAAGGCGGCGGCCAGCTCCTCCTCGTAGCGCTGCGCCGCGTTCGCCTCCACGCTCCTGGCCGCCGGCGCGGGCGGGCGGGAACGCGTCGCGAGGCCGGCGTAGCGCACCGAGTCTTCGCGCGAGCGGGCGGCCAGCGCCGAGTCCTGGTAGGCGACGGTCTTCAGCGCGGCGTCGGCGTAGTCCTTCATCGCGAAGGCGAACCGGAAGCTGGCGGCCGAGATCGCCTCCACCGCCGTGCCGCGCGAGCGGGCCAGCGCGGTGTCCATGTACGCCAGCCGCTCCTTGGCCTGCAGCGCCAGCTCCTCGGCGATGCAGGCCGTGCGGTGGGCGTCGCGGCGGGCGGCCCGCTTCTCCGGGCTCTCGCGCCCGCAGGCGGCCAGGGTCGGGACCAGCGCGAGCAGGGCGGGGACCAGGCGGTGGATGCGCATCAGGGTCGGTTCGCGGAGATGGTCTGGGGGATCGGATTCGTCCGGCGCCGGGCGAGAACGCGCGCCTTCAGCCGGGCGTGACGGCGGAGGGGAACAGGGTGCGCTCCACCAGCTCGCACAGCAGGTGGATGAGCGTGATGTGCGCCTCCTGGACGCGCTCGGTGTCGTCGGAGGGCACCACCAGCGGCTCCACGCAGAGCGCCGCCAGCCGCCCGCCGCCCCGGCCCAGCAGCCCCACGGTGAGCGCGCCGCGCGCGTTGGCGGCCTCCACGGCGGCCACCACGTTCGGCGAGCTGCCGCTGGTGCTGATGGCCACCAGCACGTCGCCCGCGCGCACCAGCGTCTCCACCTGGCGGCTGAAGGCCGTGGCGAAGTCGTAGTCGTTGCTCCAGCAGGTGAGCGTGGGCGCGTCCAGCAGGTGGTGCGCCGGCAGCCCGGGGCGCTCGCGCTTGTAGCGCGCCACCAGCTCCTCCACCAGGTGCATGGCGTCGCACGCCGAGCCGCCGTTGCCGCACGCGTACAGCCGCCCGCCCGCGCGGAAGGCATCGGCGATGCGCGTGGCCACCCGCAGCACGCCGGGCGCCAGGTCGCGCAGGGCGAGGGTGACGCGCGCGCTCTCGTCCAGCGCGCCGTGGATCAGGCCGAGCGGGTCGGTGGTCGGGCGGTCGGGCACGGGCGGGAATTTAGCGAGAAAGTGCGAAAGTGCGAGAGTGCGAAAGTGCGAGAGTACGGAAGTACGAAAGTACGAGAGTACGGTACGAGGTACGGGGTACGGGGTGCGGGGAATCCGCCCGCCGCGCTGGTCTGGCCCGGTTCCCGCACGGGGGCCGGTCGGGCGACTTGCCTCGCGCGCTGACATCCCGTCCTTTGCCGGCGTGACCCGTCCCGGATGACCGACCCCGCTGCGCCGGTGCCGAAGCTCCCGACCGACCGCCGCTTCCCGTGGCTGCGCGCCGCCGTCCTGGCGCTCGCGGCCCTCGCCGCCGCGTGCGGCGGGGGCGAGGGCGAGCTGCGCGTTCTGCGCACGATCCCGCTCCCCGACAGCGTGGCGGCCGGGGCGACGCTCGCGGTCGACTCGCTGGAGCGCGCCTGGATCGGCGAGCCGGGGCGGCTCACGGGCGTCGACTCGGTGGGGCGGCCGCTGGCCCGGCTGGCGGCGGGCGGTCCGCTGGCGCCGCGCGTGCTCTGGACCCGCGGCGAGCGCCTGTACGTGCGCGCCGGGCCCACGCTGGCGCTGATCGACCCCGCCACGCGGCGGCGCTTCGGCACCCGGCGGCTGGAGGCGCCCGTGGCGCGCGACCCGCGCGGACGGTGGATCTACGCCGCCACGGGCGGGGGCGGGGTGCTGGGCCTGGGGGCCGACAGCCTGGCGCCGCGCTGGGGGTGGCCCGACGCCGGCTCGCCCGTGTCGGCGCTGGCGGTGTCGGCGCTGGGCGACCGCGTGTACGTGGCGCTGGAGGGGAGCGGCCGGCACGACGTGGAGCCCGCCGTGCAGGTGCGCGACGCGCAGAGCGGACGCGTCCTCTCCACCTTCGCCACGGGAGAGCCGGTGCGCGCGCTGGAGCCGGGGCCCGACAACTCCCTCTACGCGCTCTCGGGCGGCGACGTGGTGGCGCTGCGCCACGGGCCGCAGGGGCTGGCGCGGCTCTGGTCCACCGACGTCACGGGGCTGGGGTTCGGCGGGGTCGACGCGCTGCGCGTGTCGCCCTCGGGCGCGCGGGTGGCGGTGCTGTCGCGCGAGGACGGGGTGCGGGTGCTCGACGCGCGCACGGGCGCGGTGGTGGGGCGGACGAAGCAGGCGCCCCGCGACGCCGCGTTCGACGTCGGGGGGCGCCTGTGGCTCCTCTACCCGCGGGAGATCCGGATCGCGCGCTGAGCCGGCGCGGGCCTTCAGTGGCTCAGGTCGGCGTCCTGGTGCTGCTTGCGCATCAGGAAGCCCGCCGCCAGGAACGGGAGCGTGTTGATCGAGAAGCTCGCCAGGGCCGCGAAGATGAGCCACTTGGGCCCCCAGATCAGCCCGTAGATCAGCGCGGCCACCGCGGGGAGCGTGATCAGCACGGCTCCGATCAGTGCGAACTTCATCTCCGGTCTCCGATTCTCTTGCGCTTGGGTGATCCGCCGGGCGTCCTGGAACGGTGCCAAGCTAGTCTCCACGCCCATTTCCGGCAAGCCGGGGGCCGCCACACCGGGCAGGTGTGGGGAGTTGCCCGACGCTGCGTCCTCCGCTCCCCCGCTTGATCGCGCCGGCCTGCTCCAGGACCTTTCACGGGTCTTGCTGGGCCCTCCCATGTCGATGCCGGAGCTGGAGATAAATGCAGATGAACGATGCTTCGAGGCGCCCCGTGCTGCCGTCCCTGTGGCTGCGGGCGGCGAGGGCGATGCGGCTGCGCTGCCCGCTCTGCGGCGGCGGCCCGCTGCTCAAGTCGTGGTTCCGCCTGGCGCCGGAGTGCCCCCGCTGCGGGCTGCACCCCGAGCGCGGCGAGCACGACTTCTTCCTGGGCGCCATGATGTTCAACCTGGTGATCCCCGAGGGCTTCCTGGCGCTGCTGCTGGTGGGGCTGATGATCGCCACCTGGCCGGACGTGCCCTGGAGCTTCATCCAGTGGGGCGGCCTGGCCCTGATGGCGGCGGGGCCGTTCCTCTTCTACCCCTTCTCGAAGACGCTCTGGCTGGCCTTTGACCTCATGCTCCACCCGCCGAGCCCCGAGGAGCTGGCGCGTGCCCGCGGTGGCGGTTAACTGGCGAAAGGCCCCGCGCCCGTTGACCGGCGGGAGCTTTCGTCCGATATTGGAACGGACGGACTGGACGTCTACCGCCGGGAGAGACGATGAGCACCGAACGCACCCCGCCGTTGAGCGACGAAGGCTCGCGCGAAGTCGAAGAAGAAATGCGCCGCCCGCCGGCGGACACGCCCGAGCGCCGGGCGACCTTCGAACTTGTGCGGCAAATCACGGAGTGGCGAAAGCGCCGCGCCGCCGAAGCCGATGTGCGCGCGGGCAAGTAGTTGCGCTGTAGTTGATCACTGGAATTGACGGGCGGGTCCGACGACCCGCCCGCTTTGTTTACGCCACCGCCGTCACTCTCCATGTTCGGATCATTCCCAGTCTTCGAAGATCTCGAGCAACAGAAGCTGGACGGATTCCCACCTTTTGGCTTCGACTGTCATCGGCCGGAACAGAATGCCTTTCTGTACGAGCGCGCGTGGCCGGAGCAGCAGGACTCACTCTCGACTACCTATCTGTTTTTCAGGGATGGCAGGCTGGCGGCGTATGCCACGGTGCTGATGGATTCGCTTTCGCTCAGCCGTAGTGAGCGCGGGTCGATCCCGTATCGCTACGTCAGTGCGCTCAAACTTGGACAGATGGGTGTAGACTCGCGCTTCCAGGGTTGAAGGACTCGGCAGGTTTGCGGTCGGGTTTGCCATCTCTCTCGCAATGGATGTCGGTGAACGCGTCGCGTGCCGGTACGTTTCGCTCGATTCAAATCCGGATCTCGTCGAGTGGTATGGGCGAATCGGATTCGTGGTGAACCGGACTCGCCAGGCTGAGCGGGTGGAAGATGCGATCCGACATGGCCGCGATCCCCAGCAGGTGGCGGTCAGCATGCGATTGGACTTACGTGTCACTCACCCACTCCCTGAGGGTTGACCATGAGCACCGAACGCACCCCGCCGCTGAGCGACGAAGGCTCGCGTGAAGTCGAGGAGGAGATGAGCCGACCACCTGCCGACACGCCCGGGCGCCGTCGCATGTTCGCTCTTGTCGAACAAATCGCGGAGCGGCGAAAGCGCCGGGCAGAATCCGAACAGCGGCAGCGCGCGGACGAGTAACGATGTGCAGCACCGAACGCACGCCGCCGCTGAGCGACGAAGGCTCGCGCGAAGTCGAGGAGGAAATGCGGCGTCCGCCTGACGACACGGCCGAGCGCCAGGCAACACTCGAGCGCGCTCGTGAGTGGGCCGAGATCCGGAGGCGTCGTGCGGAATCGGATGCCAGTCGTGAGCGCGGGTAGTCTCCGGTCTTCGGCTGGATTCTGAACGGGCGGGCTGTCACGGCTCGCCCGTTTCACTTCTACCCGGTGCTTGCGTGTGGGCGGGGTGCCGCGCCTTTTGCAGGGCACGGGCGCGGCGGCATTACGGGCGGACACCAGCACGGGAGAGCGGGACGATGGCGGTGGATCTGCGGGGCAGGACGGCAATCGTGACGGGGAGCAGCAAGGGGATCGGCTTCTCCATCGCCGAGGCGCTGGCGGGGGCCGGCGCCAACGTGGTGGTCTCGGCGCGCAAGCCGGCCGAGGTCACCGAGGCGGCCCGGCGGCTGGAGAGCGCGGGCGCCGGCAAGGTGCTGGGCATCCCCTGCGACGTGGGGAAGCTGGACGACGTGCGCCGGCTGGTGGAGGTCACCGTGCGCGAGCTGGGCGGGCTGGACGTGCTGGTGAACAACGCCGGGATCGGCGACTTCGCCCCGGTGGACGAGATGACGCCCGAGCGCTGGGACGCGGTGATCGACACCAACCTGAGCGGCGTCTTCTACTGCTGCCACGAGGCCATCCCGCACCTGAAGAAGAGCGGCGACGCCTGGATCATCAACATCGCCTCGCTGGCGGGGAAGAACCCCATGGCGAACGGGGCGGCCTACAACGCCAGCAAGTTCGGCCTGGTGGGCTTCAGCGAGGCGCTGATGCTGGACGTGCGGCACCACGGCATCCGCGTCAACTACATCATGCCCGGCAGCGTGGCCACCTACTTCAACCAGCACACCCCCGGCGAGGCCGACGCCTGGAAGATCCAGCCCGAAGACATCGCCCAGGTGGTGCTGGACCTGCTGGCACTCCCCTCGCGGTCGCTGGTGTCGCGCGTGGAGATCCGCCCCACGCGCCCGCCCAGGCGGTGATGCAGTGCGGCGCTCACCCGGACAGGGAGGCACCCATGCAGCTGGACTTCGGAAAGATCTGGGTCGAGGTGAACTGGCCGGCGGTCGCCCTCCTCGCGGTGGCGCTCGCGGGGCTCGCCGTCTTCCACGCCGTCCGGCGCCGCCCGCGCGACGACGCGCCGCCGGAGCTCGGCTGACGCCCCGGGGCGTGGTCCACCTCCGGCGGGGAAGCCGATGAGCCGGGTGAAGAAGCCGAAGGCCGTCGTCTGGGACCTGGACGGCACGCTCTCCGACGACCGGGCGCGCGCGCACTTCGTGGAGGTGGAGCAGGGGAAGAAGCGCGACTGGAGGTCGTACTTCGACGCCATCGACGAAGACCCGCCGATCGCCGCGTCGATGGAGGTGCTGCGCGCGCTGCACCGGGCGGGGCTGCGCATCGTCTTCCTCACCGGGCGGCCCGAGTACACGCGCCGAAAGACGGAGCGGTGGCTGAAGGCGAACGGCCTCACCGAGTACGACCGCCTGCTGATGCGCCCGCCCGGCGACTTCCGCCCGTCGGGGCCGTTCAAGGTGGAGGTGATCGAGGCGCTCAGGCGCGAGTACGAGCTGGTGTGCGCCTTCGAGGACCGCATCGACGTGGCCGACGCCCTGCGCGAGGCCGCCCTGCCGGTGTTCCTCTACGGCGCCGGGATGGAGGCCGCCGCCGAGGCGCTGGAGGCGCTCGACGCCGGGCAGGACGAGCTGGTGGAGCGCCGCGAGGAGCGCGAGGAAGAGGAGGCGCGGCAGCGTCCGCAGCGCCCCGCCGCCCGCAAGCCCGCCCGCCCCTCGCGCGCGAAGGCCACGCCCGCGAAGAAGGCCACCGAGCGCGGGAAGCGGCGCGCGGCGAAGGCCACGCGGGAGAAGAAGCCGGAGCGGAAGAGCGACTAGCTGATACAGGATCCGGAAAATCCGCTGGTGCTCGCTGTCATTCTGAGGCCCAGACTGTGTCAAAACTGTCTCCTGCGAGGTAAATTGCTGGCGATCCCACAGCCAGCCAGGGAGCGAGCATGGGCTACATCACCGGGGTTGACCGGGATCAGCAGGTGCTGTTTCCGGAGACGCTGGATGAATA
>DASVWD010000203.1 GCA_036389795.1 Longimicrobium sp. | reverse complement strand
GGCTCCTGGTCCTACCCCGCTCGCGCCGCGGGGCTCCCCGGCGCGGCTGTAACGGAACCGTCCTTCCGCGAGACCGAGGGCGAAGCAAGGGTGGACCTTGCCGCCGCCTCCGCCGGTCATGGCGCCCTCCGGACGCCACCGCCGGCCTGATGAATACCCGCGCGCGGGGTGCATCGCAAACCGGTGCCCGCGGCGCGCGAAGGCGGCCGCGCCGTTCCCATGAGATTCCATGCGCTCGATCCTCGCCGTCACGGACCTGACCCGCAACTCGGACGCTGCCCTGTCCGCCGCCGCCGGCCTCGCCGTGCGCACGGGGGCCGCCCTCCACGTCGTGCACTCGATGGAGATCGTGGGGATGCCGCTGTGGGAGGCCGTCCAGACCGACGTGGGCAGGCGCATCCGGGAAGCCGAGTCCACGCAGGCGGAACAGGTTCGTCGCGCCGTCCCGGACGGCTGCGCGCTCGCGAGCCGCGCGCTCGACTTCCAGGGCCTCTGCGACTCGGTGCTGCTGCGCGCCCGCGAGGCCGGGGCCGACCTGGTCGTGTTCGGCGCGGCGGACCCGCGCACGCCGGAAGGGGCTCGCCAGGTGAGCGCGCTCGAGGGCGTCGCCGAGCTCGCCGACGTGCCCTGCCTGCTCGTACGCACCCCACTCGATCCTCCCCCGCGCCGCGCGCTGCTGCCGCTGTCCGCCGCCGAAGCCGGGCAGGGCGTGCTCGCCGACGCCTGCGAGTGGCTCGCCGCGGCCGCGGGGCCGGCCCCGGCCGGGTCGCCGGCCACCGAGCTGCTGGTGCTCCACGTGGCGAGCGGCCCGCGCGAGTGGCGGGACCTCGCCGCCGACCTCGACCGCGAAGTCCGCTGGGCGAGCGAGCAGCCCCGGTGGAGAGCCAGGGTGCGGATCCGCCGCGGCATCCGCTGGAGCGTGGCGGCGGACGTGGAGATCCTCGGCGTCGCCGCCGAGCAGGCGTGCGACCTGGTCCTGCTGGGGCCGGGGTGCGGGGTCGCGGGCTCGCCGGATTCCCGGAAGAACTCCCGCGCGCTCCTGTTGCGCCGCCTCCCCTGCCCGGTCCTGCTGCTCCCCGGCACGCTCCGGCCGGACGAGGAAGGCGGCGAGCCCGCGCCGGAGGCCGCCGCGCGCGAGGAGCCGGAGCCGGCGATGGAGGTGGCCGCCGCCGCGGACTGACGGCCGTGATACCAGTTCCCGAGACTGAATGTGCATTACAGAAAAGGTGTCATCCTGAGGCCGGCCAGACCGTAGCCGCGTCCGCGCGAATGCTCGCAGGCCGAAGGATCTATGGCCCGCGTTGCGAAGATCTACGCAGTGCAGGCCATAGATCCTTCGGAAGCGTCCAGGCATCGGTGTAGACGCGAGGATCGGCGGACGCTTCCTCAGGATGACATCTTCTTTGTTTCCGTACGAGATTGCGCAATCAATCGTGGGATCTGGGATGAGACGCCCGGGGCGCCTGATCACCAGGCTCCCGAGCGCCTGTAACGAATCCGCCTCCAGCGAGACTGGAGGATAGAGCGCCGCCGAATCCGCGCCCGGAGCCGGCGGCCGTTTCTACGCCCGCGCCGGACGGCGGCGGGGTGGAAGCGACGCAGTGGGGAGGGGCTGGACGCAACCGCAACCAGGAGGTCGGAGATGATCGCGGAGGTCAGGGAGCGGCTGGGCGGCGAGCTGGAGCGGCTGTCGCGCCGGCTGACGGACGACTTCAAGGCCGGGCTCGCCGGGGCTGACTGCGCGACGCCCGAGGAGCGGCGGGAGGTGCAGACGAAGATCCGGCGTCTCGGGCAGCTCGTGGCCGGGCTCCCGCGCCTGGAAGCCGGGATGCTCTCCGTGGACCGGGTGGGCTTCGGCTCGTCGGTCGTGCTCCAGAACCTCGACACCCGGGAGCGCGTCTCGTACACGCTGGTCACCGGCGACGTGATCGACCTCGACGAGGACCAGGTGAGCCTCGCCTCGCCCGTCGGCCAGGCGCTCCTGGGCCGCAGGGCCGGCGACCGCATCTCGGTGGCGACGCCCGGGGGAACGCTGCGCTACCGGATCGTCTCCCTGACCACCCTGCCGGAGATGCTCGGGCTGGAGCCGGCGTGCGCGTGACGCGGCCCGCCGGCCTTTCACCCGGCATCCAGGGGAGAATCGTGATGAAGTCGATCCTGCTCGTGCTGGGGGAGCGGAGTTACCGGAAGCCGCTCCTCGACGCCGTCGCCGCGCTTCGGGCGGGCGAGCGCGCCGACCTGCACGTCGTCTTCCTCTCCGGCCCCCGTCCGGCCGGGGAAGCCGACACGGACGGACCGCCCGCGCCGGGGGAGGTGCCGGCGGCGAGCGTCGGCCGGGTCCCGTGGT
Source organism: Longimicrobium sp. (assembly GCA_036389795.1). NCBI lineage: Bacteria > Pseudomonadati > Gemmatimonadota > Longimicrobiia > Longimicrobiales > Longimicrobiaceae > Longimicrobium > Longimicrobium sp. The sequence continues at coordinate 10,874 of DASVWD010000203.1, read as the reverse complement.
GCGAGCCGTCGGCGATCGTGGAGCGCGCCCGCGCGCTGGGGGTGGACCTGGTCGCGCTCGCCCCCGAGCTGCCCGCGGGCGGCGGCCCGCTCTGGCTGGACCCGAGCGTAGTGCGCGTCGCGGCCGAGGCGGAGCAGGCCGTCCTCGTCTTCCGCGGCTCGGAGAGCTGGCCGCCGCGCAAGGTCGTGCTCCCGCTGGATGGAGAAGATGCCGCCGCGGACACCCTCGGCCGCGCCTGGGGGTGGCTGGACGCGCTGTTCGGCCCGTCCGAGGGGAGCGCGGACGCGCCGCCGGAGCTCCACGTCCTCCAGGCCGCGGCGGACATGGACCGGTGGCACGAGCTGCGGAGCAGCCTGGAAGCGCGGGCCGGGACGCTGCCGGGCACCCGCCGGGTGCGCCTGACGAGCTGCATGCGCTTCGGCACCGCGCCGGGCCGGCGGGTGTTGCGGTGGGTCGACCAGGAAGCGCCCGACCTCCTCGTCCTCGGCCGCACGCGGGCGCCGGCGGAGAGGCGCGCGGCGTGGCTGCGCGTGCTGTGCGGCGCGAGCTGCCCGGTCCTGCTCCTCCCGTTCGGCCCCGCTCGCGGCGATCCGCCGCGGCGGATCGGCGGCGGGCCGGTCAGGCGTCGGCTCCCGCGGCTCCGGCCGGCCGGCGGCACGGGCGAGCTGCTTCCGAGCGCCTGAACAGCGAGCGCGGCGGGCTCCGTGATCTTTCGCGCTGCCGGCCGCCGATCGTCTGGCCGATGGACGCGACGGTGCGCTCCAGCGCCGTCAGGCTCGCCCGTCGTGTGGCGTCGTGCCGTAGCGCGGCGGCGCCTCCGGCACCCGCAAGACCGGCGCGACAGCACGAGAAAAGGAGCGGGGCCGATCCCCCGCGCCTTCTCGTTCCCCCCGGAGCGTCCCCGGCCCGCTACGGCGCGGGGATCTCGTCCTGCTCCTCGGGCTGCTCGTCGCGCTCCCGCTCGCGCACGCGCGGCGGGCGGCCGAAGCTGTAGGAGAAGCTCAGCACCGCCGCGCGCGCGCTGAAGCGGCTGCGCCCGATCTGCACGAAGGTGGGGTCGCGGCTCTCGAACGACTGGCGGAACAGGTCGAACGGGTCGGTCACCATCAGGTTGAGCGTGCCCCGCTCGCCCAGCTGCTGCCGGAGCCCCACGTGCGTCATCAGCGACGACGAGACGCGGCCCTGCGCCACCTCGCGCCCCGGCTGGTAGAAGAACATCCCCTGCAGCGCCAGCCGCTCCGTCACCCGCGCGCTCGCGTTGCCGCGCGCGCTCCACCAGGTGGCGTCGCCCGAGAAGTCCACGGCCAGGTTGCTGGCGTTGCGCACCTCGCGCGTGCCGCTGAGGCTGAGGCTCCCGCTCACCCCGCCCTGCGGGCGCATGGAGAGGGTGAGCGAGGTGCCGAGCTGCTCCACCGTGGCCAGGTTCTCCCAGGTCTGGGTGGAGACGCCGGCCGCGTCCACCCGCCGGATCTGCACCCAGTCGTTCTCGGTGCGGCGGTAGTAGGGCGAGAAGCGCAGCGACCCGAGCGCCCCCGACCAGCTGGTCTCCAGGCTCACCGAGTGCGCGTACTGCGGCTCCAGCCCGGGGTTGCCGACGGTGCGGTTCAGCGGGTCGTTGGAGCGGTTGACGGGGTTCAGGATCCACGGCCCGGGGCGCCGCACCCGGCGGGAGTACTGCAGCCGCACCTCGCGCCCGCCGCCCAGGTCATAGCGCAGGTTGGCGCTGGGGAAGAGGCTCAGGTACCCGTTCTCGAAGACGTCGGGCGTCTCCGCCAGCTCCAGCCGCGTGTCCGCCCGCTCGGCGCGCAGCCCCGCCTGCACGGCCAGCGGGCCCACCACGCGCGACAGGGTGACGTACCCGGAGTGGAAGACCTCGCGGAAGTCGTACCCCGTGGCGGAGGCGGCCCCCGCCGCGGGGTCGTCGGCGTCGGCGAACACCTCCAGCAGGCGGTCGTCGTCGCGGTCCTGCACCTCGGCGCGGTAGCCCAGCTCGATGCTCCCGGTCCCGCCCCACGGGCGCACGTACCCCACCTCCACCTGCCGCTCGAGCTCGCCCGCGTCGGTGTCGTCGAGCGTGAGCTGCACCGGGAGCCCCAGCGGCTCGCCCTCCAGCCCCAGCAGCTGCCTGCGGATGCGGCTGAAGGCGTCCTCGCCCTGCCGCTCGTACTCCACCTCCAGCGTCAGCTCGTGGGTGCCCGGCCCGGCGCCCGGTCCGCCGCCGCCCCCCGGCCCGCCGCCCCCGAACCCGCCTCCCGGGCCGCCGCCCATGCCGCCCGGACCGCGCCCGCCGCCCGCCGGTCCGGGGCCCCCGGGGCCGCGGCCGCCCTGGCCGGGCCCGTTCCCCCGCTCGTTCTCCGGCTTGCGCTCCGCCCGGGCCAGGGAGTAGCGGAAGCCCGCGGAGAAGCTGGTGGAGAGGCTGCTCCGCTCGTTGAGTGAGGCGCGGTCGTAGCGCTCGGTGACGGCGCGGAGCGTGTCCATCTGCGTGTAGACCACCACGCCATCGGCGTCGAAGCCGTTCCTCCAGAGCCCCAGCGAGCTCCAGAGCGTGGAGCGGCCGGAGAGCGCGAGCTCCGCGGTCAGGTCCAGGTTGCCGGAGAGCCCCTCGCGGTCGGTCCACCCCTCCTGCTCCAGGAGCGAGACGGGCTCCGCCAGCAGGTTGCGGCGCAGGTCGTAGCTGGTGATGCGCCGGTCCGAGCGGCGCAGGAAGCCGCCGCCGAAGAGGGTGAGCGGCCCGCGCTGCCAGGTGACGCGCCCGCCGCCGCCCACCTCGCCCTGGCTCCCCGCGTTGGCGAACACGTTGCCGCTGAGCCCCAGGTCCACGTCCTTCTTGAGCACGATGTTGACGATGCCGCCCGCCCCCTCGGCCTCGAAGCGCGCCGACGGGTTGGGGATCACCTCGATGCGCTCGATGCGGTCGGCCGGGAACTGCTGGAGGAACAGCTCCAGCGACTCGCCCTGCATCGGCGCGGGGCGGCCGTTCAGGTAGATCTGCGCCGGGGTGCCGCGCAGCTGCACGGCGCCGTTGACGTCCACCTCCAGCTCGGGGACGCTCCTCAGGACGTCGGTGGCCATCCCGCCGGCCGCCACCGGCATGTCGCGCGTGCTGTAGATGGTGCGGTCCGGCGCCACGATCACCGTGGAGCGCTCGGTGCGGGCCTCCACCCCCTCCAGGAGGATGGCGGAGACGGCCAGGCGGATCGTCCCCACGTCCACCGCCCCGTCCGCCGGCACCGCCACGTCCGCGCGCCGCTCGGGCGCGTACCCGAGCGCCGTGGCCTGCAGGGTGTACGTCCCCGCCACGCCCACGGCCACGCGGAAGCGCCCGTCCGCCCCCGTGCGCGCCCGCGCCGAGTCCGCCGCGCCGCGCAGGGTGACGGTGGCCGCCGGGATCGGCCGCCCCGTCGCCGCGTCCACCACGGTCCCGGTGACGGCGCCGCCCTGCGCGCCAAGGGCGGCCGGGGCGGCGAAGAGGACGCACAGCACGGCCGCGGCGCGGCCGGTAAGATTCGAGAAACGCATTGCCAACCTGTCTGCCTGTCCCACTCGTGAGGCCCCGCGACCCTCCGGTCCGCGGGACGTGCTGGCGGCGCCGGACGACCGACGCACCTCCCTTTGACCCCCGGCCCCCCCGATCCGTTGGCGGCTGCCGGCGGTCCAGGGGTTCGGCGTCCGGACCGGATACCAAAGACGAGGCCCCGGCCACCCGACCGGGGCCTCTGTCTCGTTTCGCCCCTTTCCTCTAGTAGCTGCCGGTGTTCAGCAGCACCATGTCCACGCGGCCGTCGCGGTCGAAGTCGGTCAGCTCGGCGATCGGCGTGTAGCCGGAGTTGAGCTGCAGCACCATCGGCCCGGAGTCGTAGCTCGACCAGTAGCCGGTGACGGGATCGCTCACCCCGTACGTCAGGCGATTCAGCACCACGCTGCCGAGCACGCCCACCAGGAGGTCGCGCGCCAGGCTGCCGCCGGTGCGGCGGTAGCTGAGGAAGCGCACCGTGTCCCAGGGCGCCCGGCGCCACACGCCGATGTCCCGCCCCAGCCCGAAGCCCTTGTCCAGGCACCAGCTGCGGCCGTAGACGGGGTGCCCCCGCCCGTTTCGGCAGAAGCTCGGCCCCAGCCCGTTCCTCCCGCGCGCGTCGACGAGCCGGAAGCCGTCGAACCGCTCCCGCCGATCCGTCCAGCGGATGGCGCGCGAGCCCGTGCCGCTCCCCGTGCGCCGCCCCCCGCGGACGCCGGAGCCCGCACCGCGCCCCGCGCCCCGCTCCGCCCGGACGCCCGACCCCGAGCCGCGGTCCGTGGCGCGGCGCGTGAGGGTGGAGCGCTGGACGGACCGGCCCTTCCCCTCGGCCCGGCGGACGGTCTGCGCGCGCGCCCGGGTCTGGCCGCGCTCCGTGCGCCCGCGCGCCGTGGAGCCCCGCACCTGCCCGCCGCGCGCGCTGGAGCCCTGGACCTGCTTGCCGCCGCCGCCCGCGTGCTCCCGGTTCGGCTTGCCCTGCCCGCGCTGCGCCGGCAGGCTCTGCGGCAGCGCCGCCGCCAGGCCCACCGCCAGCAGCAGGAGGAAGACGATTCTCCTCATCACGGATCTCCTCGCTCGGAATGCCCTCCCGGCTTCACGTCGGGATGCAAGTGCGTGCACCGCAAGGGGTTTGCCACGATGGAGGAAGAGGATGCGGGAGTACGTCTCGACTGGCTGTGAGGGAAGAGGATGGAGGCCGAGCTGGTGAACAAGCGAGCGGGGTTTTTTCCGTGGCGCATCCTGCGATGGACGAGGCGTGTTTCTGCCCGCCCTTCATGCTGTCGCAGGCTGCACGCTAGCGTATCACGACGTTAGTTGAAAATATCCTCGTCACCCCAGTTGCCTGATCCGTATAGGTTTGGAATGAAGATACCGGGACGGAAACGCTCCCTTTATTACTTGACATGTAGTAAGACGTGCGTTTACGTATCCATGCGGATCCGATCGGAATCCGCTCCTTCCTCCCCTCCCGCCAGCGAGGTTCCCATGCTCTCCACCCGCCTTTCCGTCCTGGTTCTCGGCGCGTCGATGCTCTGTGCCGCCTGCGAGAGCGCGCCCACGGGTCCGTCCGGCGCCGCGGCGGCCGGCGGCTTCAGTCCGCGCCTCTACACGAACGGCCAGTACATCTGCGCGAACCAGAGCGTCCCGTCCGGGTACGTGATCCTCTCCGCCGACCGCAGCCCGAGCTGCGCGTTCTACAGCCCGACCAGCTACAACATGTACTACATCGGCATCCCGGGCTCGCAGGAGAACGTGTGCGCGAACTCGCCGATCCCGTCGGGCTACGTCATCACCTCGGGCCAGGGGACCGCCTACTGCCCCAGCTACAGCGCGACCGGCATGAACATGTACTCGATCAAGATCCCGGGCTACGAGGAGACGGTCTGCGGGAACTCGCCGATCCCGTCGGGCTACACGGTGGTCGGCTACACCAGCACGTCCTACTGCCCCAACTGGAGCGCCATCAGCAACAACGCCAAGTACATCCGGCACGTGTGAGCCGGCCGCGTGCGTGACGCCGGGCGAGGGGCGCGGCCGGGTGCGGCCGCGCCCTCGTCGTTTCCGGGATCACCCAAGCCCGCCCGAGCGGGGCTGGAACGGAGGTTGCGCCGCGCTGCCGCGTCCGCCGTCCATGGCGGGCGGCGCGAGAACGGGAGGTGGAGGGATGCGCTACGACAGGGGGTACGGCCGCGACTACGGCTGGTACGGTGGCCAGGGATTCGGCCGGCACGCGGGGCCGCGCACCGGCGGCCGTGGCTACGACGCGGCGGTCTCGGGCGGGTTCGGCCCGTACACGGCGCGGCGGCCGTGGGACGAGCAGCGCTACGACGCGGACTTGGTGCGCGGCCGCGGGCACCACTACGGCGGGCTGACGGAGAACCCGCGCGACAACATGGTGGCCGACCCGGGCGAGACCGACTTCCTGGGCCGGCGCTACCGCGGCGCCGACCGCGACACCGCGCCGCGTGGGCTGTACGACCAGGAGTACCGCCAGACCACGGGCTACGACCGCGGCTTCAGCGGGATGCGCGGCTACGGGCGCGACTTCCGCGGCGACGAGGCCGGCTACGGGATCGGCCGCCGCTACGGCTCGCCCGGCCGCTACGACCGCGAATTCGGCGGCGGCACCACCTGGGCGATGGGGCGCCGTCTGTCGGGATCGACCTGGCCGCGCGGGCCCCGCCGGTACTGAACCCGGTACGGGGTACGAGGTACGGGGTACGGAACGGCGGCAACACGAAGGTCCGCCTCCCGAGCGGGGGCGGACCTTCGTGCGTGGGCGGGCTCCGTGCGGTCGAGGCATGCCTCGACCCTACGCACTCTCGCACTTCAGTTTTCGATCACGATCCGCCCCGGCTGCTTGTACGTGGCCAGCGTCTCGCGGCAGAGGCGCCGGACCGCCTCCTCGTCCAGCTCGGCGCCGGGGGCGGGGACCACGGTGAGCACGATCTCGTTGTCGCGCACGGGGTCGGGGGCGGCGGTGACGCTCGCCTCGGCCACGCGCGGGTCGGCCGCCAGCACGCGCTCCACCTCGGCCGGGTAGACGTTGAAGCCGCTGCGGGTGAACATCCGCTTCATCACCCCGCCGAAGCGCACCGCGCCGTCGGGGTCCTGGCTCCCCCGGTCGCCGGTGCGGAAGGCGCCGTCCCACCAGCGCTCGGAGTCCCGCCCGTCGTCGCCCACGTAGCCGGCGAAGAGGTTGGCGCCCTCCACGCAGATCTCGCCCCGCTCGCCCTGCGGCACCACCTCGCCCCGCGCGTCGCGGATGGTGACGTCGACGCCGGGGAAGGGGTAGCCCAGCGTCCCCGGCCGGTTGGGGCGGTCCACCCGGTTGAAGAGGCACACGGGCGAGGCCTCGGTGAGCCCGTACCCCTCGCGCAGCGGCAGCCCGAACGTCTCCTCCCAGCGCCGCGACACCTCCTGCCGGAGCGGTGCGCCCCCGCAGATGGCGGTTCGGAGCGAGTGCCTCGGCACGCCCTGCCGCTCGGCCGCGGCGATCAGCGCCACGTAGAGCGCCGGCACGCCGCAGAGCACGGTGGCGCACTGCTCCTCGACGAGCGCCAGCACGCGCGCCGGGTGGAAGCGCTCGACGGGGACGATCCGCGCGCCGCAGGACAGGGGGGCGTTCAGCGTGACCGTGAGCCCGAAGCAGTGCACGAACGGCAGGAGCCCCAGCACGCAGTCGTCCTCGCCGAGCTGCATGGCCTCGACCACGCCGCGCAGGTTGGCGCCCAGGCTGCGGTGGGTGAGCCGCGCCCCGCGCGCCCAGCCGTCGGTGGCCGAGGTGTAGATCACCGCCGCCTCGCCGCCGCCGCGCGGGAGCGGCTCGCCGTCGGAGCCGAACTCCGCGCGGGCGGGCGGCCGGTCGAAGTCCGCCTCCACCGAGGCGTCGCCCGCGTCCAGGAGGAGCTTGGGGACGCCCGGGGGGACCAGGTGCTCCAGCGCCTCGATGGTCACCACGCCCCGGGCGCGCGAGTCGGCCAGGTACTCGGCGATCTCGCGGTGCGAGTAGAGCGGGTTGAGCATCACGGCGCTGGCGCCCGCGCGCAGGACGCCGTAGAGGGCGGCGGGGAAGGCGGGGACGTTGGGGAGGAGGAGGCCCATGCGCCCGCGCTCCACCCCGGCGTCGCGCAGGGCGTCGGCCACCTCGCCGGTGCACCGCTCCAGCTCGTAGAAGGTGGCCGGCGGGTCTCCCGCCACGGCGATGCGCTCGGGAACGCGGCGGGCGGACTCGGTGACGAGCTTGTCGAGCGGCTGGGTCATCGCCTGGGGGACCGGACGTGGTGGGCCACACCTCGCCGCCAACCTACCGCCCGCCGCCGCGAGCGCAAGGTGATGCGGGACCCGGGAGCAGAGGGTGTGACGGGGGAGGCGGTGGGAGGCCCCCTCCCCCGCGCGGCCCTCGGCTGCTCGTTCCTCGCAGCCGGAGGGCGCGCTCCCCTCCCCCGCTGCGCGGTAGAGGGGAAAACCCGGCGGGTCGCGCGACGACGCCGCGCGCGGCACGAGGGGTTCGCAGTTGAAGCCTCGCGGGGTTTGCGAGGCTTTCTGCCGTTGCTGCCGCGGCTTCAGCCGCCCCGGGCCGGGATTGCTCCTGCATCTCCAAGTCATTGTGAGAAGTCGACTTGCCTCATCTCTCCACCTTCGTTCGCTTGACGGGGGGCGGGGCGGGAGGGAGATTGCCCGCCTCTCTTACGCCTTGTCCCAAACACTTCGATCCACGGCACCGATGGCAGACGACGGGCAGATCCGCCTGGACCTCGCGAACCTGATGGTGAGCGTCTCCGGGATGCGCGGGCGCGTGGGCGAGGGGCTCACCCCCGAGGTGGTGGCCGCCTTCGCCGCGGCGTTCGGGGCGTACGCGCGGCGGCGCGGGCCGGGGAAGACGGTGGTGCTGGGCCGCGACTCGCGCGTCTCCGGGCCGATGTTCGCGCGGGCGGCCACGGCGGCGCTGCAGTCCGCCGGGTGCGACGTGGTGGACGTGGGGCTGGCGCCCACGCCCAGCGTGCAGCTGGCGGTGGAGGACCTGGGCGCCGCGGGCGGGCTGGCGGTGACGGCCAGCCACAACCCGATCGAGTGGAACGCGCTCAAGTTCATCGGCCCCTCGGGGATGTTCCTGGACGGCGACGAGGCCGTGGAGATGCGCGGCTTCCTGCACGACGCCCCGCGCGCCGGCTGGAAGGATCTCGGCCAGTGGCGCGAGGACGCCGGGGCGGTGGAGCGGCACCTGGAGCGCATCTTCCGCATCCCCTTCCTGGACGTGGAGCTGATCCGCTCGAAGCGCTTCCCCGTGGCGCTCGACTGCGTGCGCGGGGCGGGGGGGACGATCTTCCCCAGGCTGCTGGAGGCGCTCGGCTGCCGGGTGGAGGCGATCAACCTGGAGACCGACGGCCTCTTCCCCCGCAAGCCCGAGCCGGTGGCCGAGAACCTGGGCGAGCTGGAGGAGCTGGTCCGCCGCACCGGCGCGGTGGTCGGCCTGGCGACGGACCCCGACGTGGACCGCCTGTCGCTGGTGTCGGACGAGGGGCGGGCGATCGGCGAGGACTACACGCTGGCGCTGGCGGCCACGCTGGTGCTGCGCCACCGCCCGGGCGCGCTGGTGACCAACCTGTCCACCAGCCGCCTGCTGGACGACGTGGCGGAGCGCGCCGGGGTGCCGCTCTTCCGGGCGCCGGTGGGGGAGATCAACGTCGCCCGCCGGATGCAGAAGGAGGGCGCCACCGTGGGAGGCGAGGGGAACGGGGGGGTGATCCTGCCGGACGTGCACCTGACGCGCGACGCGCCGGTGGCGGCCGCGCTCGTCCTGCAGCTCCTGGCCGAGACGGGCCGGCCCCTCTCGCGGCTCGCCGCCGAGATCGGCCGCTACGAGATCGTGAAGGAGGCGCTCCCCCGGCCGGGCCAGCCGCTGGACGCGGTGTACGACGCGCTGGCGGCGCGCTTCCCCGAGGCCGAGGCCGACCGGCAGGACGGCCTCAGGCTCTCCTGGCCGGCGCGGCGGGCGTGGGCGCACCTGCGGCCGTCGGGCACGGAGCCGATCGTGCGGATCATCTGCGAGGCCCCGAGCCGCGAGGAGGCGGTGGGGCTGGTGGAGACGCTGCGGGCGGCGCTGCCGGGGTGAGGGGAGTGCGAAGTGCGAAGTGCGAGGTGCGAAGTGCGTTAGTCCTTAGTGCTTAGTCCTTAGTAAGAGCACTGGCGGACAGCGGCAGTTGCCGAGGGAGATCATCCGGAGGGCGGCCGTGCAGGGGTCGCCCTTCGCGTCATCGTGACGGTCGAGGGCGGGCGGACCCGCGGAGGGAGAGTCGATGGACGTACTCCAGGCTATCGGGAACACGTCGCTGGTGCGGCTGCGCAGGGTGGTTCCGTCCGGCTGCGCGGACGTCTTCGTCAAGCTCGAATGGGAGAACCCCACCGGCAGCGTCAAGGACCGGATGGCGCTGGCGGTGATCCTGCGCGCGGAGGAGGACGGCCGGCTGAAGCCCGGGGGCACCGTCGTCGAGTACACGGGCGGCAGCACGGGGACGTCGCTCGCGTTCGTCTGCGCGGCCCGGGGGTACCGCTGCCACATCGTCACCTCCGACGCGTTCAGCCAGGAGAAGCGGGACCACATGGCGGCCCTGGGCGCCGAGCTGACGCTGGTCCCCAGCGAGGGCGGCCTCACCACCCGGAAGCTGATCCTCGACATGATCGAGGCCGCCCGCACGCTGAGCCGCGAGCCTGGCACCTGCTGGACCGACCAGCTCAACAACCACGACAGCATCGCGGGATACCACGCGCTGGGCGAGGAGATCTGGAGCCAGACGAACGGCGAGGTCGGCGCGTTCGTCCACTGCGTGGGCACCGCGGCTTCGTCGCGCGGCGTCGCCACCGTGCTGAAGCGGTACCGGCCGGGCGTCGGGATCGTCGCCGTCGAGCCCGCCGAGTCTTCGGTGCTGCGGGGCGGAGAGGCACGGCCCCACGGGATCGAAGGGGTTGGGATCGGCTACACTCCCCCGCTGTGGGAGCCGTCGCTGGTGGACGACGTGGTGCCGGTCGCGACCGCCGACGCCAAGGAGATGGCCAGGCGGCTCGCGCGGGAGGAGGGGCTGTTCGCCGGGACGTCTTCGGGCGCGAACGTGATCGCCGCGATCCAGGTGGCCGAGCGGCTGGGGCCGGGTGCGAAGGTGGTCACGCTGATGGCCGACTCCGGCCTGAAGTACCTGAGTACCGACGTGTACCAGCGGACGTGATACCACGTTTCCGAGCATTGTTCTGGTTCGCGAGAAACAGATTGGAATCACACAGAGGACACGGAGGACACGGAGAGAACTTCAATCTCTCCGCTGTTCCTCTGTGTTCTCTGTGCCCTCTGTGTGAGACCTTTTCA
>DASVWD010000202.1 GCA_036389795.1 Longimicrobium sp. | reverse complement strand
CTCCTTCAGCTGCGCGAAGTCGTACGCCGCCTTCAGGAAGATCGGCTGCGTCGGCGCGTTCGCGTGGCGGCCGCGCCGGGCGCGGACGAACTCCCGCGCCAGGTAGCGCTGCGCCGCGCCGCGCTGGGCGGGGTCGGTCAGGAGCACCACGGGGGTGCCGTCGTTCTGGAGGTAGAACCCCGCGAAGCCGGGGACCTCCGCCCGCGCCACGCGCGCGAACTCGTCGTCGGGGGTGCGGAACTCCGCCTGCGGGGCGGCCCGGTTCGCCGACGCGCCGCCCGATTCGGGGCTGACCGGCGGGTCGAACGAGTCGCACGCGGCGGTGGCGAGCAGGGCGAGAACCGCGGCCGGGACCGTCTTCGTGTACCTCATGGGGCTCCCTTTGGGTGGGTGGTGGTGGTCGCAGCCGGACCGCCGCGACCGCTAAACAACTGCGGGAAATACGAAGCTAGCAACACGCGTGCGAGGCAATAATCTGACACTTCAGGGATGGTCGCATCGAAACTGATACGCTGGTGTGTGGCACAGGATCCTGGTAAAAACGTCCACGTTGGCAACGATGTTTGGCATTTCATCAAGGTTCAGCGCGTGTGATCGAGGTGTCGGCGAAACATCTGAATCACGGCCTGCGCAACCTGCTCAGATACATATACCTGAGTGTCCTGAAAAGATCTATAGTGATGCGAATTGCACCGCCCCCCGCACCAAAGTAGTGCGGGGGGCGATGGTCCCTGGCCGGCGCGGCTCGGATGGCCTTCCGGTGAGCCGCCCCCCGAAAACCGTAGCCGGCGAGACTCTACGGCGACATTACCGCCGGCACGAGGCCGGCCGGGTCACGCCTGGGCCGGGTACGCGTCGCACCCGTAGCAGCTCGCGGCAATGCAGGTGCTCCCGCAGCTCTCGATCTTGCAGAGCGAGTCGCCGCTCATGCAGGGCGCCGTGCACCCGGTGTCCTCCACCGGCGTGTCGGCGAGGCCGTCGTACGCTGCGCCGCGGACGGTGCCGCGGCGGCCGCCCGCGGGCGTGGTGGCGAACGTCTCCACCGCCAGCGCTTCCAGGTCCAGCTTCAGCTTGGGCATGATGCCTCCCTGTCGTCTGCGGAGGTGGATCAGTCGGTGATCTTCCCCGGCTCCGGAACGGTGGTCTCCGGGTCGCACGAGCTGCCGCAGCTCAGGATGGGACACCACGACTCTTCGCTCAGGCACGGGGCGGTGCACCCCGTGTCGGCGCCGACTCCGGCGAAGGCGCCCTCCTGCGCGCCGTGCACCGTCCCGCGCCCGTCCGCGGCCGGGGCGGTGGGGAACGACTCCACCGCCAGCGCCTCGATCTCCAGCTTCAGCTTGGGCGTCCGCATCCGTCCTCCCGGGTGGAGGTTCGTGAAGAAAATGCCACCCTCCCGCTCCGGCCGGTAAGGAGCGAGCAGGAGAGACGATCGATTCCCACTCCCAGCGCCTGCGATGCCCGCCCCGCGCGGTCCCGCGAGTGCCGCCAGGCGCCCGGACGAAGTTTAGGGAGGTCCGCGGAGAAAGAAAAGGATCGGATTATCCGGCGTGAAAGACGCGAAGGAGTGCACGCGCCGGCGGGACGGCCGCCAGGCTCCGCTCGAGCACGGGTCACGCTCCGCGCGCGGCCGGGGCGCCCGGGGAGCCGACTCGCCCTGCGCGGATCGTTCCGAGGCTTCCACCCGGGGGACGAGGGGCCTATTGTTCACAGCCGCCACGTTCCTCCCACTCCCCTCTCCCGATCCTCCCTTCGCCACCTCCATGCGTATCCCGCACGCGCTCTCCTTCGCACTGACGCTGCTCGCCGCCCGCGCCGGCGCGGCGCAGGCGCGCGGCAGCCCTCCCGAGGCGGAGCGCTGGGTCCGGGAGGCGGAGAAGCTGGAGGACGCGGACCCGGAAGCCGCGCTCCGGCTGGTGCAGCGCGCGCTCCCGCGGCTCGCCTCCCCGGCCGCTGCGCCGCTGCGGATGCGTGCCCACCGGGTGCGCTGCTGGGCGGCCGCGGCGGCGGTGCCGGACTCCGTGCCGGCGTTCGCGGCCGCGGGCGTGGACGACGCGGCCCGGAGTCGGGACCCGCGCGCGCTCGCGGCGCTGCGCGTCTGCCGCGGCTACGGCCACGAGGCGGCCGGACGCACGCGGGAGGCGATCGGCGACTACGAGTTCGGGGTGGCGGAGGGACGCCGGCTCGGCGCGCGGGACCTGCTCGCCGACGCGCTGGTGCTGCGCGGGCAGGTGCGGTACTACCTGGGCGACTTCACCCGCGCGCTGGCCGACCTGGACGAGGGATACCGCCTGTACACGGCGCTCGGCGACGAAGGCCAGCAGCGCTACACGCTCACGGCCATGGCCAACCTGTACGCGGACTCGCACGTCGGGCAGTACGAGCGGGCGCTGGACTACTACCGCCAGGCGCTGGAGTCCAACCGCCGCGCCGGCAACGCGCGCGGGACGGCCACGACCTACTTCAACCTCGGCAGCACGCTCGAGCGGATGGGCCGCCTGGAGGAGGCGCTCGCGTACTACCGCCGCGGGCTGGCCCTCGACCGGCGCCGCGGCGACCGCGACGAGGTGGCGGTGGACCAGCGCGCCGTCGCCGTGGTGCTGTACCGGCTCGGGCGCCCCGCCCAGGCGCTCGCCGCGGTCGACAGCGCGCTCGCCCGCTTCCGCGCCGCCGGAGACGCGGAGATGGTGGCGACGGCGCGGCTCACGCGCGGCGTGGCGCTGCGCATGCTCGGCCGCACGGACGAGGCGCTCGTGGAGCTGGAGGCCGCGCGCGCCCACTTCGCCGCGACCGGCAACCAGCGGTTCCTGGAAAAGGTGCACGAGGAACGGGCGCAGGCCTACGCCGCGGCCGAGCGGTGGCACGAGGCTTTCGTCGCGCGGGGCGACCAGCTCGCGCTCCAGCGCGCCCTCGGAGAGAAGGCGCGCGAGGAGCAGGGCGCCCGGCTGCGCGTGCAGTTCGACGCGGAGAGGAAGGAGGCGGAGAACCGCGCGCTCCTGCGGCAGAGCGCGGCGGCCGCGCGCATCCGGCGGCTCCAGGTGGCGGTGCTGGCGCTCAGCGCGGTGATCATCGCCGCGCTGGTGCTCCTGGCCGTGCGGCAGCTCCGGAACGCGCGGCGGCTGCGCGCCACCGCCCTCACCGACGAGCTGACGGGCCTGCCGAACCGCCGCCACCTCTGGCGGGTGGCCGACGACCAGGCGCGCGTCGCGCGGCGGCAGGGCGCCGGCTTCGCCGTGCTGGCGATGGACATCGACCGTTTCAAGGCCATCAACGACACCCACGGCCACGACGCGGGCGACGTCGTGCTGCGCCGCGTCGCGGAGGGCGTGCGCCGGTCGCTGCGGGAGGTGGACACCGTCGGGCGCGTGGGTGGCGAGGAGTTCGTCGCGGTCCTGCCCGGCGCCGGGACGGCCGCCGCCGCGGAGGTGGCGGAGCGTCTCCGGGCGAGCGTGGAGGCGCTGGATTTTTCGGACCTGCACCCCGCCCTCTCCGTGACCCTCAGCGTGGGGGCCACCGTCTGGCGGGCGGAGGACGCCGGCGTGGCCGCCACCCTCAAGCGCGCGGACGAATCGCTCTACCGGGCCAAGAGCCTGGGCCGCAACCGCGTGGAGATCGCGCCCGCGCAGGTGTGATCACGCCTCTTCCGCCCGGGGATCGGGAGGTTCCGAATCCTCCGGCATCCTCGCTCACACCTCCTTGGCGCTCGTGATCAGCGACTCGATCGACTTCTTGGCGTCGCCGAAGAGCATGGCCGTGCGCGGGTGGTGGAACAGCTCGCTCTCCACCCCCGAGAAGCCTGCCGCCATGCTTGAGCACGATGGATGCTCTGCGCCGCCGTCCATGTTCAGGATCGGCATCCCGTAGATCTGGCTGGACTGGTCGGTGCGCACGGCCGGCTTCCACCACGCCGTTGGCCTCGAGCACCGGCGACGTCCGGCCGACCGAAACGGGTCGTCGATCTCCTCCTCCCGGGTCGAGGCGGCGGGCGCGGGGCTCGCCTCAGCCCCGCCTCCGCCGGATGACGGGGACGAGGCCGGCCACCAGCCCGCCGGTAATGCCTCCGACGACGGCCGGAGCCAGTCCGAGCGCCCGGCCCACCAGCGCGACGACCACACCCGTGACGACCGCGACGACGATCACGATCGGGAGCATGCGCCGGAACTGCGGTTCACCCATGGTCCCTTCCTCCTTTCCGGGGAGGGAAGCCGCGAGCCTGCCTCACACCTCCTTGATGCTCGTGATCAGCGACTCGATCGACTTCTTGGCGTCGCCGAAGAGCATGGCCGTGCGCGGGTGGTAGAACAGCTCGTTCTCCACCCCCGAGAAGCCCGCCGCCATGCTGCGCTTGAGCACGATGATGCTCTGCGCCCGGTCCACGTTCAGGATCGGCATCCCGAAGATCGGGCTGGACTGGTCGGTGCGCGCGGCCGGGTTCACCACGTCGTTGGCCCCGATCACCAGCACCACGTCGGCCTGCTCGAACTTGTCGTTGATCTCCTCCAGGTCGTACAGCCGGTCGTACGGCACGTTCGCCTCGGCCAGCAGCACGTTCATGTGCCCGGGCATCCGCCCCGCCACGGGGTGGATGGCGTACTTCACGTCGCCGCCGCGCTTCTCGATCAGGGAGGCCAGCTCGCGCACCTGGTGCTGGCACTGCGCCACCGCCATCCCGTAGCCGGGGACGACGACGACCTCGCGCGCGAACGCGAGCTGCACCGCCACGTCCTCGGCCGAGATCGAGCGCACCGTGCGGTCGGCGATCTCGGCGGCCGCGGCCCCCGCCGGCGCGCTCCCCACCGCGGCGAAGAGCACGTTGCCGAAGGAGCGGTTCATCGCCTTGCTCATCAGGATCGACAGCAGGAACCCGCTCGCCCCGTCCAGCGCGCCGCAGACGATGAGCACCGTGTTGCCGATGGCGAACCCCGTGGCGCTGGCCGCCAGCCCCGCGTACGAGTTCAGCAGCGACACCACCACCGGCATGTCGGCCCCGCCGATCGGCAGCACCATCAGCACCCCGATGGCCAGCGACAGGCCGATCATCGCGTAGAAGAGCGTGGCGCTGTCGGGGCGGAAGATCAGGTAGACGAAGATCCCGAAGGTGACCGCGAAGAGGGTGATGTTGATCGGGTTCTGCCCGCGCCAGGTGACGGGGGTGCCGGTGATGAACCCCTGCAGCTTGCCGAAGGCCATGAAGCTGCCGGTGATGGTGAGCGCGCCGAAGAGCACCTCGAAGCCGAGCGCCGCCATCACCGGGTGCGAGACCTGGCCGGCGTGGTTGTAGTACTCGGCCACCCCCACCAGCGTGGCCGCCAGCGCGCCGAACATGTGCGAGACGGCGATCCGCTGCGGCATGGCCGTCATGGGGACGAACATCCCCAGCGGGTAGCCGATGGCCGTGCCCAGCAGCAGCCCGCCGATGATCCAGTCGTAGCGGACGATGTCGCGGTGCAGCAGCGTGCCGATGATGGCGAAGAGCATCCCGAGCGCCGCCTGCTGCATCCCGCGCCGCGCGCTGTCGGGGCGCGTGAGCGAGCGCAGGCCCAGGATGAACAGGACGCCGGAGCCCAGGTAGATGAGCTCGATGAAGGTGGTGCGCAGGTCCGTCCCCGGCTGCCGCGAGAGCTCGCCGAGGGTGTCGCGCACCGCGTCGCCCGCGTGCGCCTGCAGGAGGAGGGCGAGCATCTCAGCTCCTCCCCGCCTCGGGCCGCTTGCCGTCGCCCCCCGGGCCCACCGCCTTCGCGTCGGCCGCGGGGCGGCCGCGCCTGAACATCTTCAGCATGCGGTCGGTGATCAGGAAGCCGCCCACCACGTTGATGGTGGCCGCCGTCACCGCGATGAAGCCGAAGAGGGTGCTGAGCGTGCCGTGGTCGGACCCCGCCAGCACCAGCGAGCCCACCAGCGAGATGGCGGAGATGGCGTTGGTGGCCGACATGAGCGGCGTGTGCAGGAGCGGCGGCACGCGGGTGATCACCTCGTACCCGACGAACGCCGCCAGCACGAACACGAACAGGAAGGTGATGGCCATGGGGTGACGTGCCCGTTGAGGGGAGGAACCCGAGCCGATGGCGGCCGGCGGCCGCCTAAGCTACTTCTCGTCGCCGCCGAAGCCGAGGCGGCGCTTCAGCTCGCCCAGGATGAAGCGGTCCTCCAGGATGGAGATCTCGCCGCTCTCGATCTCGCCGCGCCGCTTGCGGATCTCGCCCAGCCAGGGGTCGTCCTCCAGCCGGGGGTCGGGAGGCTCGTGGCCGGGGATCGCCTCCGGCGGCGGCGCGCCGGGGCCCTGCACCTCGGCCAGGTGCGCATCCACCAGCTTCGCCGCCTCGCCGAACCAGGCGGCGGTGTCGGGGTCGCGCGGCGCCAGGCTGGCCAGCAGCGCCCGCGCCAGCCGCGCCCGCGAGCTCTCGGTGAGCGAGAGCGCCGCCCGCTCCAGGATGTTGTAGTCGCTCAAAGCCGATCTCCAGACGCGTCAGGTGCCGGTACGGAGCGATGGCGGCTGGGGCTGCGCGAGTCGGGGGGGGTGTCGAACGATTCGATCTCCAAACTCCCCCTTCGCTGATCGCCCGCGGATGTCCTCCAGCATCGAGTGCAGATCCCCGTCGTATTCAGCCAGGATCTCCTGCCGAATCCGGTGGACCTCCGCCA
This sequence comes from Longimicrobium sp., assembly GCA_036389795.1. Classification (NCBI taxonomy): domain Bacteria; kingdom Pseudomonadati; phylum Gemmatimonadota; class Longimicrobiia; order Longimicrobiales; family Longimicrobiaceae; genus Longimicrobium; species Longimicrobium sp. Next base: position 4,343 of record DASVWD010000202.1, on the reverse strand, counting down.
CGATCGGGTCTTCCCACATCAGTCCCTCCCAAGCAGTTCTTCGGGCGTACACATGATCGGGGGCTCGAACCCCGCCTCCCGGCAGAGCGCCTCGATCCGCTTCCGCATCGCCGCGTTCGCGATGTGCTTGCAGTTCCAGGTCAGAAGATAATCCATTCCATTCACGGCCGAGATGGCGATGTGAGTTGCATCCACCTTCGCCTTCGGCGGCAGCGCCCCTCGGTCCAACAATCCGCGGGCGAGCGAGTCCACCGTGACGGGGACTTCCAGGAGCGGAAGCGGCCTGAGCAGCTCAAGACGCTGGGCCACCATCCGCGGATCGCCGCGAGAAGCCTCCGCGATCACGAGCGCCGATGTGTGGAGCCGAAACCCCGACCGGCGCTCCCACCACTCCTTCGTGATCTTCTGGTGCGCGAGGACGACGATGTCCTTGCTGAGATCCGCCGTCAGGTAGCTGATGACGCTCGTCTCGATGTACACCGCGGGACGAGCGTCCTGCGGCTGTACCTCGGCCTCCCCGCTCACGCCGGCACCTTCTCCACCATGCCGCGGACGCGCTCGTTGGTGACCTCGCCGCCGTGGGCCACGCAGGCGCCGCGGAAGATGTCGTCCTCGAAGTCCCGGCGGAACTCGCCGTCCTTGACGAACTCGGTGATCATGGCGGCCACGGTGCGCGCGTACATCTGGCTGGCGTGCACGGGCATCTCGGCGGGGAGGTTGAGCGGACCGAAGATGCGCACGCCGCCCGCCTCCACCACGTCGCCGCGGCGGGTGAGCGCGCAGTTGCCCCCGTTGGGCGCGGCCACGTCCACGATCACCGAGCCCGGCGCCATCGCCCGCACGGCGTCTTCGGAAACCAGGAGCGGCGCGGGGATCCCCGGCACCAGCGCGGTGCTGATCACCACGTCGGAGTCGCCCACGTGCGGCACCAGCAGCTCCACTTGGCGGCGCTGCCGCTCGGCGTCGAGCGCGGCGGCGTACCCCCCGGCGCCCTCCGCGCCCGTGGTGTCCAGCTCCAGCTGCACGAACCTCCCGCCCACCGACTCCACCTGCTCGGCCGCGGCGGCGCGCACGTCGTACGCGCTCACCACCGCCCCCAGCCGCCGCGCGGTGGCGATGGCCTGCAGCCCGGCCACCCCCGCGCCCAGGACGAGCACTTTCGCGGGGCGGATGGTGCCGGCGGCGGTGGTGAGGAGGGGGAAGAACTTCGGCAGCGCCTCGGCCGCGAGCAGCACGGCGCGGTAGCCGGAGATGGTGGCCATGGCGGAGAGTGCGTCCATCTTCTGGGCGCGCGTGGTGCGCGGCACCAGCTCCATCGCCAGCGCGGTGACGCCGGTGGCGGCCAGCCGCGCCATCCCCTGGGGGTCGTCCAGCGGGCGCAGGAAGCCGATCAGGGTGTGCTCGGCGGCCAGCAGGGGGAGGTCTTCGGCCGAGGGCGCCTGCACGCGCGCCACCACGTCGGCCGCGTACGCCTCGGTGCGCCCGGCCACGCGCGCACCGGCCTGTGCGAACGCGTCGTCGGAGAGGAACGCGCCCTCGCCGGCGCCCTGCTCCACCACCACCTCGACGCCCGCCTTGGCCAGCCGGGCGACCACCTCGGGCACCAGCGCCACGCGCCGCTCCAGCGGCGCGGTCTCCTTCGGCACACCTACGCGGACGGGCATGGGCGCACGCTTGCGGGAGAAGATGTTTCGGATGGGCTGCCCGCGTAACTTAGGGGCGGCGCGCGCGAACTGCCAAGAAGGAAATTCTCCCCGCCCCGCCCGCGCGGTCTTGACCGGCGGCGCTCGGGGCCGTCAACTGTCGGCCCGGGCCGCTTCGCAACCCTTCCGTCTCCACGCCGATGAGCCAGTCCCCTTCCGCGCCGATGGACCCGCGGGATTACCTCACCGTCCTGGTGTCGATCATCATCGGGCTGGGCGTGTCGCACCTGCTGGCGGGGGTGGGGCGGATGGTGGTGGCGCGCAGGCTGGTGCGCGTCTACTGGGCGTCGCTGGTGATGACGGCGGTCGTCTTCCTGGCGCACGTGCAGTGGTGGTGGTCCACCATCCGCTCGGTCGAGCACCTGGCGGACAACTTCTTCGGCTTCGTCTTCTTCCTCCTGGTCCCGGTCGCGCTGTACCTCCTGGCCGTGCTGGTGCTCCCCGACTTCGACGACTTGGCGGAGCCGGTCTCGCTGCGCGACCACTACTACGCCAACCACCGCTGGTTCTACGGGATCGGCGCCCTGCTCCCGCTGCTGAACGCCCTCCGGAACGTCTTCGTCGAGGGCGCCCCCTTCTGGAACGAAGACCGCCCCTTCGAGCTCGCAGGCTTCCTGCTGATGCTGGTCGGCGCCGCCGTCCGCAGCCCGAAGTACCACGCCTTCCTGGCGGTGGCGGCGTTCTTCGGCTTCCTGGCGATGATCGTGGCGACGTCGCTCAGGCCGGGGTGAGGGAGTGCGAAGTACGAAGTGCGAGGTGCGAAGTGCGTCCCCAGTCACACTGGGCACTGGGCACTAGGGACTAAGGACTACGGACTAAACGACCAAGGACTGGTTTTCCGATGACCGAATCCGCCCGCATCGCCGACCTGCTCGTCGCGGTCTACAACGGCGACCCGTGGTACGGGCCGACGGCGGTGGACACCCTGCGCGGGATCGAGCCGGGGGACGCGGCGCGGCGGCCGCTGCCGGAGGCGCACACGGTGTGGGAGATCGTGCTGCACATGACGGCCTGGAACCGCGAGGTGCTCAGGCGGCTGCGCACCGGCGCCGCCCGCGACCCCGCCGACGGCGACTGGCCGCCGGTGCCGGAGCCCACGGAGGAGAACTGGCGCTACTCGGTGCGCATGCTGGGGCAGAGCTTCCGCGAGCTGGTGGACGCCGTGCGCGCCTTCCCGCCCGAGCGGCTGCACGAGGCGCTGGGTGACGCGCGCGACCGGGCGCTGGGCAGCGGCGTCAGCTACTACGTGATGCTCCACGGGATCGTGCAGCACAACGTGGCGCACACCGCGCAGATGTCGATGCTGCGCAAGGCCCTTCCGGTCGACTGACGCGGCGGCCCTTGACGGCGCGCGGCGCCCGCTCCGACCTTTGGGGGAGCCCCAGACGCGCCGTCGCGCGGACGCAGGAGCCGCGGGCGCGGATACGGGCGAAGCGAGCCCTCTCGCGCCGGCCAGTTCCCCGCACCCCAGGAGCCCCCATGCCCCGCAACCGCATCTACCGCGACGTCACCGAGACGGTCGGCGACACGCCGCTCGTCCAGCTCAACCGCCTGGCCGCCGGGCTCCCCGGGCGCGTGGTGGTCAAGCACGAGGGCTACAACCCCTTCAACTCGGTGAAGGACCGCATCGGCGCCGCCATGATCGACGACGCCGTCGAGCGCGGCGAGCTGCGCCCCGGGATGGTGATCGTGGAGCCCACCAGCGGCAACACGGGGATCGGGCTGGCGTACGTGGCGGCGGTGCGGGGCTACCGCTGCATCTTCACCATGCCCGAGACCATGACGGTGGAGCGCCGCAACCTGCTGCGCGCGCTCGGCTGCAGGGTGGTGCTCACCGAGGGGCCGAAGGGGATGAAGGGCGCCATCGCCCGCGCCGAGGAGATCCTGGGCAGGCTGGGCGGCCGGGCGTGGATGCCGCGCCAGTTCGACAACCCGGCCAACCCGCGCATCCACTACCGCACCACGGGCCCCGAGATCTGGGCCGACACGGAAGGGAAGGTCGACGTCTTCGTCTCGGGGATCGGCACCGGCGGCACCATCACCGGCGCCGGCCGGTTCCTGCGCGAGCAGAAGCCCTCGATCCGCATCGTGGCCGTGGAGCCGAACGAGAGCCCGGTGCTCTCGGGCGGGGAGCCGTCGCCGCACAAGCAGGCCGGGATCGGCGCGGGGTTCGTCCCCGGCCTCCTCGACACCTCCATCTACGACGAGATCGTGCGGGTGACCAACGAGGACGCCATCGCCACGGCGCGGCGGCTGGCGCGCGAGGAGGCGATCTTCGCGGGGATCTCGTCGGGCTCCATCACCTGGGCGGCGCTCCAGGTGGCGTCGCGGCCGGAGATGGAGGGGAAGCTGATCGTCTCCGTGATCTGCGACTTCGGCGAGCGCTACCTGTCGAACCCCGTCTACACCGAGCTGGAGGACCCCGACTGGTCCGACGTGGAGGAGGCGCTGGCCGCCGAGCCGGTGCCCGCGTAAGGGTTACCACCCGAAATCCCCGATCTGTCATCCTGAGTCTACCACCGCGCTGCGCGCGACCACGGAGGATGAAACGGGTGTGGGAGCATAAATTGGGCGGGTGGCGTCGGCAAAGAGGTCGGTAAGCTCATTGGTGCGAGAGAGCCCGTTCCTGAGTCAGACCCG
>DASVWD010000201.1 GCA_036389795.1 Longimicrobium sp. | reverse complement strand
GCTTTCTGATAGAGCATCACACAGAGGACACAGAGGACACAGAGAAACTTCAATCGCGTCTTCAGTTCCTCCGTGTTCTCTGTGTCCTCTGTGTGATTCCAATCTGTTCGGAACCAGAACAATGCTCGGCAATCTGGTATGATACCATTTTGCAGAGGATCGTTCGGGATCGAGATCCATAACTGAATGTCTCACACGGAGTCAACGGAGTTAACGGAGAACTGCGGGGGTTCTCTGTTGACTCCGTTAACTCCGTGTGAGGCCTTTTCGCCGTTCGCGCCGGAGGATCAGAATCCATCCAGAACTATCCCTGGAAAATTGGTATGAAATCACGGGAGGCCCGGACGCGTCCTCCCTGGCGGAGCGAGCCGCGCCCCGGCGGACCGCTTCTGGTGAAAGGCCCGCCTGGGCGGTATGGTGGATGCATGCCTACGATCAAGGGGGTGCCGGGCCCGTACCGACTGTTCTTCTACAGCTTCGACTGCAACGAGCCGGTCCACGTGCACGCCGAGCGAGAGCGGATGGAATGCAAGTTCTGGCTGGACCCGCTCGTGCTCGTCAGCAACGACGGCTTCACTCCGCGGGAGCTGAACCGGATCCGCACGGTCGTCCAGGAACACGAGCCCCGAATCAGGAAGGGCCTGGGATGAGCACTGCCCTCAGAGTTGATGCGCGAATCACGGCGGTTCGGGTCACGGACGACTCGATCATCGCCGACCTGGCCGACGGCCGGAGCATCAGCGTGCCGCTCGCCTGGTCGTGGCGCCTGGCGGAGGCGACGCCCGAGCAGCGCGCGAACTGGCGCCTCGTCGGATCGGGGCAGGGGGTGCACTGGCCGGATGTCGACGAGGACATCAGCGTCAGGGGGATGCTCGACGGAGTGCCGGCCGCGCGCCCCGCCCCGAGACCGGCCTGACGGCGGGACGGAGCCACGTCCGAGCGCCCTCCCTCCCCGAGCACCGCCTCCCTCGCTCTCCCCGGACAACGCGTCACCGCACCAGGTGGAAGCGCTCCTGGCGGGCGAGGACCCAGCGGCGCTCGCCGCGCTCGTCCAGGCGCGCCTCCTCTTCCAGGCCCATGCGCACGGGCTGGCCGTTCCACTCGGCGACGGGCGTGGTGGCCTGCAGCTCGATGGAGAACCACGTGTTCGGGCGCAGCGGGACGTCGCCGCGGCCGGGGACGCCCTCCTGCCGGTCCCACAGCCCGATCAGCGGCCCGGCGCCGTGGCCGTGGTCGCCCACCGGGTGCGTGTAGACGGTGCCGTCGATCCCCTCGGCGCGCATCCGCTCGCGGGTGCGGGCGAGCACCTCGTTCCCCGTGCGCCCGGGGACCATCTCCTCCAGCAGCAGGTCCTGCAGCCGGTTGCCGCGCCGGAGCGCCGCCCGGAGCCCCGCCGGCGCGTCGGTCTCGCCCTCGCGCAGCACGTAGCCCATGTGCTGGGTGTCGGTGTTGAGCCCCAGCGCCGTGATCCCGAAGTCGCAGTGCAGCACGTCGCCGCGGCGGATCACGGGGCTGGCCGAGTCGCCCATCTCCACCCCCGCGCGCTGCACCGCGACCGACGGCTGGAACCACGTCCCCAGCCCCAGGTCGTTCACCCGCTGGCGCATCCACCACACCACGTCGTCGGTCGTCGTCCGGCCGGGGGTGATCACCTTCTCGGAAAAGGCCGTGGAGATGATCTCGTGCACGATGCGCTGCATCTCCACGTACCGGGGGAGCATCTCGGGGAGGCGCTCCTCGATGTACTGCAGCGGCAGCAGCTCGCGGTGGACGACGCGGCCGCGGTACGGTGCCGGGATCCCCTCCAGCAGCGGACCCTGCTCGCCCGCGGTGAGGCCGTCGGAGAAGGCGTGCGTGGCGGAGACGTTCACCTGGATGCTGTCGGGCGCGCACTCCTCCACCAGCGGCGCCAGCAGCTTCCACTGCTCGGGGCCGAAGGGCTCGGCGGGGCGGCGGGTGGTCCCCGCGGTGCCCACGGGCGCCGCGGCGTCGCGCACCACGCGGTAGAGCCCGCCCTGCGAGGTGCCGCCGATGGCCACGCGCTCCACCCCGCGCTCCGGGCCGCGGTCGCAGAAGACGTAGATCGTCCTCCGCCGCGCGGCCATGGTGGTGGGCGAGACGAGCGACCAGAAGACGGGGTCCTCGTTGTACTCGCGGGTGGGGATGATCCACATCCGCACGCCGTGCTCGCGCATCAGCCGCGGGAGCACGCGCTCCAGCCGCAGCTTCAGCCACTCCTGCCGGACCTCGGCCTGCTCGCGCAGCGTGCCGAGGGGCCGCTCCTGGGCGGCGGCGGGGCGCGCGAGGAGCGCGGCGAGGGCGAGCGCGGCGGCGAGGGTCGGACGGGGCATGGGAGTGCGAAGTGCGAGGTGCGAAGTGCGAAGTGCGTCGGGAGTGCCGGCGCGAAGTGTAGGGTGGCGGCAACGGGGCGGGCAAGGCGGGGGGTTGCGGCGCGGAGGGAAAGTGTACAAAATGCACACCTCCGAACGTCGTGCCATCCCTCACCCGTGGGTGCCGCCGTGTCAACCGACGTCCAGCTCGAAACCCTCCGCCCGCCGACGACCACGGTCGTGCTCGACGCCGCCGCGCGCGAGGCGGTGCGGGCGATCGCCGAGACCAGTGTGGCGAGCCTGTTCGCCCGGGGCGCGCGGGAGGTGACGGACGACATGCTGGTGGCGCTCTGGGCGTCGGAGGACGCGCTGGCGGCCACGGTGGTCCACTACGCCCTGCGCACCGGGGAGGCGCCCGCGGAGGACGAGCTGCGGCGGTCGACCCGCGAGCACCGCGACCGCCTGGGCGCGCTGGGGAGCCGCGCGGCCACCCTGCTGTCCACGGCCGCCCCGGCGCTCGGGGGCGAGCCGTTCCTGGCCGGCGGGGTGCTCCGGACGACGGGCTTCGAATCCTGCCGGCACGTGGAGCTCGTCGCGGCGGGCCGCGGCCTGGCCTTCGAGGTCCGCGAGGTGCCGGCGCAGGTGGCCTGCGCCCAGCTGGAGGAGCGGGTGCTCACGCGCGCCGTGTGGGAGGCCGACGACGACGGCCCGCTCAGCCTGGAGCTGGACGCGGCCCACTGGTACTTCGACCGGTGGCGCGCGCCGGTGGCGGGCGCGGAAGAGGACCGGCGGCGGCATTACCTGCGGGCGCAGGAGTGGGCGCTGGTGGACCGGACGGCGGTGATGCTCGGCTCGCCGGTGGTGGCGCACCTGGTCGCACGGCGCGCGCACGCGTCGTGGCCGGCGCGGCAACGGCAGGTGCTGGAGATGCTGGCCGGATCGTTCCCCGGGCTCTTCGAGCTGCGCGAGGCGGACGGGGCCGGCAACGGGCGGGCGGTCTCGGTCCTGGACGGGCGCGCGCTCGACCTGCTGTACGACCCGGAGGTGGGGCTGGAGGTGGGGGACCTGATCATCGGCCGCCTGCTTCCGTTCGGCGACGGGCGGTGGTTCCCCTCCCTGGGCACGGAAGCCAGGCATCTCACCGACCCCGCCCTGGTGGAGCGGATGGCTCGCGCCTGCGAGGAGCTGCGCCGCGAGCTCCCCGACGCGCTGGCGGTGGAGGGCGCCGTAACGCGCCACCTTTACGGGGTGACGGTGCCCCGGAACGTGCCGCCGGCGCAGGACCCGGACGATGCCGTCGAGCGCCTGCACGCCCTGCGCGCGCTGCTGGCGGCGCGCGGCGCCGACGAGGCGGCGGAGCGGCTCACGGACCAGGAGCGCGGCCGGCTGCGCGAAGTGGCGGCCGAGCCCGGCGTCGGCGACCCGGTGCTGGCGGCGTGGGCGCTCGCGCTGATGGACCTGGCGCGCAAGCGCATCCCCGCGCGCAGGCCGGAGCAGCGGCGGCGGAAGCGGAGGGCGAAGAGGGGCAAGCGGCGCTGAGCGTCGCACGGGGCTCGCGGCGCTCTGCGGGACGTGGACGGACGGCGCGGGACATGCAGCGGCCCTGCGGCGCCCGCACGGGGAGGCGGGCCAGACCGTACATGCTGGCAAGGAGGTACGCATGAGGATCGTTTACGCAGCCGCGGCGGCGCTGCTGGCCGTGGGGGCCTGCTCGCAGACGCCGAAGGTGGAGACGGACCCGGGGAGCGGCCGGGTGGACGTGGACGTGGAGCGGCCCGGCCAGGCCGAGCGCTTCAACGCCACCCTGAACGCGGTGGGCGGCTCGGGGGTGTCGGGCACCGCGTCGGCGATGGACATGAGCGGCGCCACGCACGCCACCATCACCATCCGGGGCGGCACCGCGGGCGGCGTGCACCCGTGGCACATCCACGAGGGCCGGTGCGGCGACACCAACCCGCCGATCGTGGGCACCCCCTCGGCGTACCCCCCGCTCAGCGTGGGCGGCGGCGGGAACGCCACCGCCGAGGCGCACGTGCCCGTGTCGCTGAACGAGGCCAAGAACTACATCGTGAACGTGCACGCCTCGCCCACGAACCTGGGCACCATCATCGCCTGCGGCGACCTGAACGACTGAGCAGCCCGCACGCGAACGAGCCGGCGCCGCCCATCGGGTGGCGCCGGCTCGTCGCGTTGAGGTGTCGAGGCCGTCAGCGCTCGGCGAGGCCGGAGCCGCGGTAGCGGTCGGCGCCGGAGCCCAGGACGGCGCGGGTGTAGCCGTTCTCGGGGTTGCGGCCGCGGCGCAGGTCGCGGTCCACGGCGCCGTCGCCGCGGTTGTAGGCGAGCAGGGCCAGCCGCAGGTCGCCGTCGTACTTGGCGATGAGCCCCCGCAGGTAGCGGAAGCCCACGCGCAGGTTGCGCCCGGGCTCCAGGATCGCCTCGCGCGTGGTCATGCGCCGGTCCAGCCAGCGCGCGGTGTGGGGCATGAGCTGGGTGAGCCCCAGCGCGCCGGCGTAGCTGCGCGCGCGCGGGTTGAAGCCGCTCTCCACGCGCACCAGCCGGAAGGCCAGCTCGGGATCGATCCCCTCTTCGCGCGCGGCCGCGTGGATCTCGCGCGCCAGGTCGGGCGAGATGCGGTAGCGCATGGCGAAGGCGAAGGGGCCGCCGTTCAGCTCGCGGAAGCGCCGCGCCTCGTCGCGCAGCCGCGCCCAGAAGCCGCGGGAGCCGACCGGCGCGTCCTTCAGCCCGGCCTCGCGGGCGCTGTCGGCGCGCACGCCCAGCAGCTTCTGGGGACTGCCCTCCTGCGTGCCGGCGGGCGTGGCGCCCGCCACCAGCGCGCAGAGCGCCAGCACTGCGGGGCGGCGGAGGCCCGGACGCGGGGTGCCGCCGGGCGCGTAAACGCTCGTCGTACTCAGTATCCACCTCCGTTGTATGGGTCCTTCTGCCCGTACAAGGGGCGAGGATTATACGAGCACCCGGCGTGCGGTCAACCCTCTCGTCTGCGCCAAAAGTCATCCGTTTGCTCGTTTTGCCCAGCAATCACGCGGCAGATCGCACCGAGCACGGGCAAAGTGGAGAGGGCGCAAAATACTGAAATTCCCTACAAACTCTTTTTCTGCTGCTACGTTTACGTGTGGCAGATTTCCATAACAGCATGGCTCACACAGAGGACACAGAGAACACAGAGGAACAGCGGAACTGATTGAAGTTCTCCGTGTCCTCTGTGCCCTCTGTGTGAGATTACAGGACAGCCCGGGCGGCATCACCAGTCCTTCACGCCCTCCTCGCCTTCTTCCTCCTCTTCCTCGAAGTCGCCGCTGCGGTTGGCGCTGTCCTCCTCGCGCGGCCGGAGGGGCTCGGGGCGGACGGGCGGCAGGCGGCGGGCGCGGAGCAGCTCGTTGAAGCGCGGGAGGTCGGTCTTCACGATGGCGTCGAGCGCGGCGAGCTGCGCGTCCAGGCGGCGCGAGAGCTCTTCGAACACGGCCACGCTCTGCTCGGTGGGCTCGCCCTCGGCGCTCTCGATCACCCCCGAGAGGGCGGCCAGCTTGTTGTTCAGCCGGATCGGGTAGTTGAGCGGGTCCTGGTTGCTCTGCAGCCGCGGGTTGTAGAGCGAGTCCTCCACCACCGCGAGCTTCGCCTTCAGCGAGTCGGCGGCGGCGCGCACGGCCGGGTCCTGCGTGCGCTTGAGCACCGAGTCCACCTGCTGGCGGATGCCGCGCACCAGCAGCACGCCGCGGTTGGCGTCGCTCACGCGGTCGCGCACGCGCATGGCCAGCGCGAACTGCGCCGCCAGGCCCTGCTCCACGTTCCCCCGCAGCCGCGGGTCGGGGACCACGCGGAAGCCCTCGGTGCGCGTCTGCCCGTCCACCGTGAGCCGCACGCGGTAGGCGCCGGGGAGCGCGCGCGGGCCGGTGAGCCGCGCCGCCCACAGCACGATGCCGGGGAACGCCTCGGGGCCGGGGTGGCGCAGGTCCCACACGAAGCGGTTGAGCCCCACCCGCGTGGTGGGCTTCGGCTCGCGGGGGACGGGGCCGCGCTCCTCCTCGGCCTCTTCGCCCCCGCCGCCCCCTCCCCCGCCCTCTCCGCCGGCGGCGCGGCGCGCGCTGTCGGCCGGGGTGCCGGTGAAGGTGCGGATCACAGTGCCGCGCGCGTCCAGGAACTCGAGCGTCACGCGCCGCGGCGTCTTCGCCAGCGTGTAGTAGACGACGACGCCCTGGTCGACGGCGCGCACGGCGTCGGAGGGGCGGAAGAGGTGCACGTCGGCGCGGGCGATCTCCGGCGTCATCTGGCGCAGCGGGGCGATGTCGTCCAGCACGTAGAACGAGCGGCCGTGCGTGGCGATCACCACGTCCTCGTCCTCGACGGCGATGTCGGGGACCTGCGTGTCGGGGAGGTTGAGGCGCAGCGGCTGCCAGTGCGCGCCGTCGTCCCACGAGACGTAGAAGTTGTGCTCGGTGCCGGCGTACAGGAGCCGCGGCCGGCGGATGTCCTCGCGGACGGCGCGCAGGTAGTCGCGCGCGCCGATCCCGCCCACGATCTTCGTCCACGTCTGCCCGAAGTCGTCGGTGCGGTAGGCGTACGGGGCCAGGTCGTCCTGCTGGTAGCGGTTGGCGGCCACGTACGCGCTCCCCGGCCGGTGCGGCGAGGCCTCGACCAGCGAGATGCGCGCGAAGCCCTTCTCGCGCAGCTCCGGCGGGGTGACGTTGGTCCAGGTGCGCCCGCCGTCGCGGGTGACCTGCACGTAGCCGTCGTCGGAGCCGGTCCAGATCAGCAGCGAGTCGAGCGGCGAGGGGGCGATGCTGAAGAGGGTGCCGTACGTCTCCACCCCCGTCTGGTCGAGGGTGATGGGGCCGCCGGAGGGGCCCAGCGTCTCGGGGTCGCCGCGGGTGAGGTCCGGCGAGATGCGCCGCCAGCTCTGCCCCTCGTTGTCGCTCCTCCAGAGGTGCTGCGAGCCCACGTAGAGCGCGCGCGGGTTGCGCGGGGCGGTGACGATGGGGAAGGTCCACTGGAAGCGCTCGCGGATGTCGCGCGACGAGTGCCCCATCGGGTTCTCGGGCCACACGTTGATGTTGCGCCGCGCGCCGGTGGCCCGGTCGAAGCGGGTGAGCAGGCCGCCGTAGCTGCCGGCGTAGAAGACGTTGGGGTCGTCGGCGCGCGGGGCGATGTAGCCGCTCTCGCCGCCGCCCACGGCGTACCACTCGCGCCCGTTGCCGTTGCTGGGGACGCAGGCGGTGGAGTTGTCCTGCTGCGCGCCGCAGACGTGGTAGGGGAAGTGGCTCGTGGTGACGACGTGGTACATCTGCGCGGTGGGGTAGTCCTGCTCGGTCCAGCTCTCGCCGCCGTTCCAGGAGACGTTGGCGCCGCCGTCGTTCCCCTCCACCATGCGCTTCGGGTCGTCCGCGGCGATCCAGAGGTCGTGGTTGTCGCCGTGGGGGACGCGGATCTGGCGGGGGAAGGTGCGGCCGCCGTCGGTGGACTTCCAGAAGCCCACGTTCAGGACGTAGACGGTGGCGGTGTCCTTCGGGTCGGCGTAGATGCGCGTGTAGTAGAAGGCGCGCTGGCGCAGCTTGCGCTCGTCGTTCAGCCGCCGCCAGGTGCCGCCGCCGTCGTCGGAGCGGAAGACGCCGCCGCTGTCGGCCTCGACGATGGCCCACACGCGCCGCGGGTCGGCGCCGGAGACGGTGACGCCGATCTTGCCCAGGACGCCGCGGGGGAGCCCCTCGCTCCGGGTGAGCTCGGTCCAGGTCTCGCCGCCGTCCGTCGAGCGGAAGAGGCCGCTGCCGGGGCCGCCGCTGGAGAGCGACCACGGGGTGCGGTGGACTTCCCAGAGGGTGGCGAACATCGTGTCCGGCGCGCCGGGGGTGAGCACCAGGTCCACGGCGCCGGTGCGGGCGTCGCGGAAGAGGGTGCGGCGCCAGGTCTTCCCTCCGTCGGTGCTCCGGAAGACGCCGCGCTCCTCGTTGGGCCCGTACGGGTGCCCGAGCGCGGCCACCCACACGCGGTCGCAGTCGGTGGGGTGCACGCGCACGCGGCCGATGGCGTGGGTGTCGCCGAGGCCCACGTGGGTCCAGGTGCGCCCGCCGTCGGTGGTCTTCCAGAGCCCGTCGCCCTGCATGATGTTGCCGCGCAGCTGCACCTCGCCCATCCCGACGTAGACGACGTCGGGGTTGGCCTCGCAGACGCCGACGGCGCCCACGCTCGAGCTGCCGAAGTGCCGGTCGCTCATCGACCGCCAGGTGGTGCCGCCGTCGGTGGTCTTCCACACGCCGCCGCCGGTGGCGCCGAACCAGTACTCCAGCGGCCGCCGCGTGCTGCCGGCCACGGCGATGGAGCGCCCGCCCCGGTCGGGGCCGATGTTGCGCCAGCGCAGGGCGGAGAAGAGCGTGGTGTCGTACGCGCCCGGGGCGGCGACGCGGGGCATGGCTTCCGGCGCCGGGCTGCGCTGCGCCGTGGCGGGCGCCGCGAGTGCGGCCGCCGCCACGGC
>DASVWD010000200.1 GCA_036389795.1 Longimicrobium sp. | reverse complement strand
CGTGCGCTTCGTGTGGGACTGCAAGTGGAAGGCGGAGCAGCACGGCTGGCACGACTACTTCGGCTTCCCCGACCAGGGCCGCGCCGCCCGCGAGTTCGGCTACGACTGCTTCCGCGCCTGGGTCGAGGAGGCGGTCAAGCTCAAGAACATCGCCCTGGCCGGTCCCGGCGCCGCCGAGCCCGTCGGCGCCTGAGCCCGCCGAAGGCACCCACTCGACGCGCCGTCCCCCCGTGGACGGCGCGTCTTGCTTGTACGGGCACGGAGCGATACGGCGGCTGCCGCGAGACTCGCTCGTCGGGTGCTAATCGTCGCAGTTGCTTGCCCTTTCTGCCTCCGCCCGCTACCTCTTTACTTCCGGCGTATTGATTGCGGCGGCGAGCCACCCCAGGAGAGTTCATGCCGGTCGTCAGCAGGTTTTACGGAATCGTTATCTTCATCAACTACAGAGACCATAACCCGCCGCACTTCCATGCCGGGTACGGAGAACAGGAAGTAACCGTGGAGATACAGACCGGGGTTGTCACCGGGACAATGTCAAGGCGGGCGCTGCAGATGGTGTTCGAGTGGGCCGAGCTTCACCGCGAAGAGTTGATGGAGAACTGGAATCGTGCACGGGCCCGTCAGCCCCTCCAGCCGATTCCACCGCTGCCGTGAGTATCACGATGTTCCTGCACGTCACCAGAGCGACCCATCTCGGGGAATACGAGCTGCGCATCGAGTTCAACGACGGCTCGACGAAGGACGTCGACCTGTCGGGCGAGCTGTATGGCGAGGTGTTCGAGCCGCTCAGGGATCCGGAGCTCTTCCGCCGGGGCGCCCTGAACCCGGAGACCGGCACCGTCGAGTGGCCGAACGGGGCGGACTTCGCCCCCGAGTTCCTGCACCAGATCGGCAGGCCGGTCCAGCGGGTGGCCTGACGCGGAACCTCCAACCCGGCGCCACCGTACTGATGTGGCGCCGTCGAAGGTGCCCGCCCGCCGCCATCGTCCAGAAGGATGACATGAGCCACCAGATCCGCTCCTTCAGCCGCGAGCTGCGCCTCCACGCCTGGGTGCTCGCCGGCATGCTCCTGGTGATGTGGGGGCTGGAGGTCGCCGACGTCCTGGTCTTCGGCGGGGCGCTGGACGCGTACGGCATCCACCCGCGCGAGACCGACAAGCTGGCGGGGATCGCGTTCGCGCCGTTCCTGCACGCGGGCTTCGCGCACCTGGTGAGCAACACGGTGCCGCTCCTCATCTTCGGCTGGGTGATCCTGCTGCACGCCGTGCGCGACTTCGCGGTGGTGTCGCTCCTCTCGGCGCTGGTGGGCGGGACGGGCGTGTGGCTGGTGGGCGCGCCGGGGAGCGTGCACCTGGGCGCCAGCGTGCTGGTGTTCGGCTTTTTCGGCTTCCTCCTGCTGCGCGGCTGGTTCCGCCGCAGCTTCGCCTCCATCGCACTCTCCGTCGCCGTCTTCCTGATGTACGGCGGGCTGATCTTCGGCGTGCTCCCGGGCCAGGTCGGCATCTCCTGGGAGGGCCACCTCTTCGGCTTCATCGGCGGCGGCCTGGCCGCGTGGCTCCTCTCCGGACTGGATCGCCAGCGGGCCCTCGCGGCACAACGCGAAACTGCCGCGCTTCCGCACATCTGACGGGACGCTTCGACCATCGTCGGCAGGGACGACGGTGGTCGAAATGTTTCTCCGATCTTCTCCCGTTTCAGCACGTGGCCTTCACTCTCTTCCATCGATGCTGAACCCCGGCTTGCGTCTGGCGACCCGCTCGGCCGTGCTCGGGATTACCCTGTTCCCGTGTACCGCGGCCGCTGCGCCCGTGCCGCAGCCCCGCGCGCTCGAGGCGGCATTGCGGCGGCTGGACCTGACACAGGTACAGCGGGACACTTCCCGGCTGGGCCGCGGCCGTTTTCCCCTGTCCTTTCCCGTGGATCGGTTCCACGGCGCATTCAAGTCGGCCGACACGCATCTTCTTGTCGTCGTCCATGGGCATGGACCCACCACCAGACGCTATCGCTCGATCAGCTTCGAGATGCTCTTCTATAACCTGGCTCGCTTCGAAGCGGACCTCGCCACGACGATACGGACGATCGCGGGCATCGGCCTGCCGGAAGAGGTCCAGGGAGCCGCGACGGAGGTGCTTCGGTCGGCCCACGCCCGGTGGGAGACGGTTCGCAACCCCGACCGGAGCTGGGTCAAGGCGCCCGCGGACGAGGTCCGGGAAGCCGCCGGTATTCAGATTCGGCTGGAAGGAAGCTTCTATGAGGGCCCGGGTGGCTCGGGAGCTTACGTGATCCTCCAGTTCACGGATGCCGATGCCCCGGAGGTGGATTGGCCGTCGCCGCGCGAGGTGGAGGATCTGCAGCCCCATTCACGGCGCCGGCTGATCTGGTGCTATGGCCGCTATAATTGCGACGTGCCGATGGAGTTGGAACCGGAAGTGCTCGACCTCCGCTGCCGGCCGGCCGGACCGGATGCCTTCCGTTGCAGCTACGTGGTCGCGGCGAGCGAAGGGCGCAGCCGCCCCGGCGACCGCTACACCGACCTCTTCCGGAGAGGCGCGGACGGCAGGTGGAGCATTGAGCTCCGGAGTGCGTCACGACACCGGTGAGCTCCGCCGCCATGCAGGCCGCGGTGATTTTCCTTCAGGCGCCGCCTTTCGTGACGATTCACCTTTCGCCCCCCGCCTTCCCCACGCTTCGAGCCCTCCCGGACCATGCCCCTGACTTCCTGCCGCGAGTGCGGCGCCGCCGTGCCCGCCCAATCCCTCGCCTGCCCGAAGTGCGGGGCCAGGATGGCTCCCGTCCCCCACGCGGCGTACCGTCCCGCGGCGCCCCGCCCGCCGGAGAAGCCGGAGCGCTTCGGGTGGGCGACCGCCGCCGGATGGGCGGTCATCGTGGCCGGGGGCGTGCTCTTCGCGCTCTTCGTCTTCCGCGCGAACGCGGCGGCCGAGCGGCGCGCCGCGGAAGAGGTGGAGGTCGCGCGGGAAAAGGAGCACAGGCGCAAGGTTGACGCGTGGCTCCGGGACACCTCGGCCAGCGCCCCGGTCCCCGAGAGCGCCGGCCGGCCGGTGCCCACCTCCGACCAGGCGAAGCGGATGTGGGTGATCAATCGGATGCTGGTGGACCGCTCGGTGTGGGAGCGGGAGGTCATGGAGCGGCACGGCGTCGAGGACGACAGGCCCCCGCCGGTGGACTGGGGATTGTCGCGCTACACGGCGTACGTGGCGAACGCGCGCGCCCACCCCGAGGTGGGGACGTACCTGGAGGGCCGCGCCGCGGCGATCGCGGAGATCGAGCAGACTTCCGCCGCCTGGCTGGAGGAGCGCATCGCGGCGCTGGCGCGGGAGTCGGGGATGCCCGCCAGTGAGATCCGCGACATCTTCCCGCGCGACTTCGCGGGCGCGGCTCGGGACCAGGCGCGGGAGGTAAACGCGATGCTGGAGATCCACCGCCACCTCGTGCGCGTGGACCCGCGGGTGCAGCACGGCGGGGGGGTGCGGCTGCTCTGGGACCGCGAGGCCGATGCGCGCCGCTTCGAGGAGCTGCTGGCGAAGCAGAACGACGCCGTCGCCGCCTCGACGCAGGCGCGGGCGAGGAGGCTCGCCAGGGACAGAGCGATCGAGTGACGGGGGCCGGACGTCGGCGCCCCCCGGACGCGCCGCCACCGGACCTCTCGCGCTTTCTCTCTCTGCGTCTCCGCGCCCCCGCGTGAGGTCAGCCCGCGGACCCGGATGAAGAGCGAAGGGCCGCCCCGCGAGGGAGGCGGCCCTTCGATCTTCGTCTACCGATCCGCCGCCGGGATCACTTCACGAACAGCATGTCGCGGTACGTCGGCAGCGGCCAGCAGTCGTCGGGGACGATCTTCTCCAGCCGGTCGGCCGCGGCGCGCACGGGCACGGCGGTGCCAGACACACGCCGGGGCCGCCCCGGAAGGAGACGGCCCCTCGACGTTTATCCCTGCCGCTGGCGGGAAGCTACCTGGCTGCCGGTCGTCCCATTGTTTACTGCCGGGCCCACGTCTCCAGGTGCCCGCCCTTGGACAGGATCAGCGCCGTCTCCGGACCCTCGTGCAGGCGGTCGAGCCAGCCGCCCGCCTTGAGCTGCTCCAGCAGCAGCGGGGCCGCGTCCTCGCCCTGCACCATCGCCTCGTGCGTGACGGCCAGGAAGCGGTCGGTCCGGTCGGGACCCGACTGGAACTTCCAGACGTGCCGGCGCCCCTCGTTGCGCTCCGCCATCCGCACCGTGTCCCACTTGCGGTGGGCCTGCCGCCGGATGACGCTCCCGATCTCCTGAGCCACGCGCGAGAGCGTCTCGCGCTTCTCTGATTCCTTCGCGTCCATACCCGCCTCCCATGTAGGTGGGGCGCAGAGTCCGCGCTCCACTGCGGTCCCGGCGGCACGGGGTGCACTGCCGGGCGAAACCGGAAAGGCGAGCCACTGCCTCACCCCATGGTACCCCCGCAAATCCGTTTCGGTCGCAACGGCAGCGCGAAGGGCCGCCCCCCCACCGGGAGCGGCCCTCGTCGCGCCGGTCGCGATCCCGCGCGGCGGCTACTTCACGAACAGCATGTCGCGGTACGTCGGCAGCGGCCAGTAGTCGTCGGGAACGATCTTCTCCAGCCGGTCGGCCGCCGCGCGCACGGCGGCCATGGCGGGGATGATGTGGTCGCGCATGTGGTGCGCCTTCTCGTGCACCTCCTCGCCGCCCAGCTCCGCGTTCTGCTCGGTGAGCGTGTCAAGCGCCGCGCGCAGCTCGTCGACCAGCCGGCTCACCTGCCGGACTGTCGCCGTCACGCCGTCGGACCCCACCCCCAGCGTGCTCGCCCGCTCGGCCGCCGCCAGCAGGTCGTTCAGGTAGCGCACCGCCGCCGGCAGCAGCATGGTGGCGGCGATGTCGGCCGTGGTCTCGCCCTCGATGTTCACCGTCTTGAAGTACTGGTCGAGCGCGATCTCGTGGCGGCTCTCCAGCTCGCGCTCGGTGAGCACGCCGAACTTCGCGAACATGGTGCGGTTCTTCTCGCTCGGCAGCGTCTCCAGCGCGTCGAGCGTGGTGCGCATGTTCAGCAGCCCGCGTGCTTCCGCCTCCCGGTGCCACTCCTCGCTGTAGCCGTCGCCGTTGAAGACGATGCGCTTCACGCGCCGGATCTCGCTGGCGATCAGCTTCTGCAGCGCCTCCTCGAAGTCCGTCCCCTTCGCCATCTCGGCCTCCAGCGCCGTCGACATCTCGTCCAGCGACTCGGCCATGATGGTGTTGAGCACCGTGGCCGGGAACGACACCGACTGCGAGCTGCCGAGCGCGCGGAACTCGAACTTGTTCCCCGTGAAGGCGAAGGGGCTGGTGCGGTTGCGGTCGCCCGCGTGCGCCGGGAGGTGCGGCAAGACCGGCGCGCCGAGGCCCAGCAGCCCGCCCTGCTTGCTCTCCGTCGCCGACCCGCTCCGCTCGATCTGCTCGAAGATGTCGGTGAGCTGGTCGCCCAGGAACACGGAGATAATGGCCGGCGGCGCCTCGTTGGCCCCCAGCCGGTGGTCGTTCCCCGCGTACGCCACCGAGGCGCGGATCAGGTCCTGGTGCCGGTCCACCGCCCTCAGCACGGCCGTGCAGAAGAAGAGGAACTGCATGTTGTCGTGCGGGTTGTCGCCCGGCTCCAGCAGGTTGGCGCTCTCGGTGCCCAGCGACCAGTTCAGGTGCTTCCCGCTGCCGTTGACCCCCGCGAACGGCTTCTCGTGCAGGAGCGCCACCATCCCGTACTTCCGCGCCACCTTGCGCAGCGTGAGCATCATCAGCTGCTGGTGGTCGGCCGCCAGGTTGGCGTTCTCGTAGATCGGCGCCATCTCGAACTGCCCGGGCGCCACCTCGTTGTGCCGCGTCTTCACCGGCACCCCCAGCCGGTACAGCTCGCGCTCCACCTCGGTCATGAACGCCAGCACCCGGTCCTGGATGGAGCCGAAGTAGTGGTCCTCCATCTCCTGCCCGCGCGGCGGCTTGGCGCCGAAGAGCGTGCGGCCGGTGGTCACCAGGTCGGGGCGGCGGTAGTAGAACTCCTGGTCGATCAGGAAGAACTCCTGCTCGGGCCCGCAGGTGGCCATCACCCGCCGGCTCTCCACGCCGAAGAGCCTGAGCGCGCGCCGGGCCTGCTCGTCGAGCGCGTTGATCGAGCGCAGGAGCGGAATCTTGGTGTCGAGCGCCTCGCCCGTCCACGACGCGAACGCGGTGGGGATCGCCAGGTAGCACCCGGCCGGCGAGTCGACGATGAAGGCGGGGCTCGTCGGGTCCCACGCCGTGTAGCCGCGCGCCTCGAACGTCGCGCGCAACCCGCCGGAGGGGAAGCTCGAGGCGTCGGGCTCGCCCTGGATCAGCTCCTTGCCGCCGAACTCGGCCACCGCGCCGCCGCCCGCGTTGGGGGTGATGAACGAGTCGTGCTTCTCGGCGGTGCTCCCGGTGAGCGGCTGGAACCAGTGGGTGAAGTGGCTGGCGCCCTTCTCCACCGCCCACTCCTTCATGGCGATCGCCACCACGTCGGCCACGGTGGGGTCGAGCGTCTGGCCGTGCTCCACGGTGGAGAGGAGGGTCTTGAAGACCGGCTTGGGGAGGCGCGCGCGCATCTCGGCCAGCCCGAAGGTGTTGGTGCCGAAGATCGACTCGATGTCCATCGGCTCGGACTCGGGCACGGCGGAAAAGCCGTTCTTCTCGGGCTCCCATCCCTTGGCGGCGGCCAGGGCGTCGAAGCGGGCGACGGGCTTGGGCATTGCAGGTCCCTTCGGGTTCGGGGTGAATGGTCGAACGAGTCCGGATCCGTGTCTTCAGGAGCGGCCCCCCGCCCCGTCGCCGTCGGGCGAGGCGCGGGGCCGGGTCTGCAGCGCGCTGGTCTCCTTGATGGTGGAGAGCACCAGGCTGGTGGTGGTCCACTGCACCCCCGCCCAGCTCTGGATCTCGGCCAGGAGCCCCTCCAGGGTGGAGGTGCTCTCGGTGCGGATCTTCAGCAGGTGGCTCCCCTGGCCGGTGATCGAGTGGCACTCCAGCACCTCGGGGTGCCGGCCCACCCGCTGGCGGAACTCGGGGTAGTACTGCGACCCCGCGATCCCCACCGCGATGAACGCCGTGACGTCGCGCCCCAGCAGCTTGGGGTCGAGCACGGCGGTGAAGCCGCGGATGATCCCCCGCTCCTCGAGCTTGCGCACCCGCTCGCCCACCGCGGGCGAGGAGAGCCCCACCGCCACCGCCAGGTCGTGCTGCGAGACGCGCCCGTGCTCCTGGAGCAGCTCCAAGAGCCGCAGGTCGATGTCGTCAAGGCGTGCGTGCGCGGTCACTTTACTTTCTTAGGCAGATCAGCCCCGGTGGAAAAATTTCGCAAACGATAACGACCTCGCGCTTGACACGCAAGAGTCGTGACCAGCGGACGGGGAAGGGTCGACCCGAGGGCTCCCGAACGACAACCGCATAGCCTGGGCTGTTCATGCATGCGAAGAGAGCCGGCCCCGCGGGGCCGGCTCTCGTTCGTCTCGTCTACCCTCCGAAGGAGTCCTACAGGTTGCCCTGGCGGAGGAAGGTGTTGATGGCGGTGAAGGTCTCGACCGGCTGCTCCAGCCAGGGGAAGTGGCTGGCGCCGTCGATCACCAGCAGCTCGGCGTTCGGCATCGCCTCGGCGTAGGCGCTGGTGCTGGCGAAGGGGATGGCGTCGCCGGCGCCGTGGATCACCAGCGCGGGAGCCTGCACGGTGGCCAGCAGCGGGCGCAGGTCCCACGTCTGCCCCAGCGAGGCGCGGCCCGCGAAGAGCACGAAGATCAGGTTGTTGGCCGCGGCCGCCGGCTCGTCGCACCACTTCCCGCGGAAGTTGGCGATGTTGGCCGGGTCGTAGAAGTACGCGGGGAACCAGATGGCGAACAGCTCCTCGCAGGTGGCCACCGGGTCGGGCGACTGCCCGCTGGCCAGCAGCCCGAACAGCTCGAACTGGTGCTGCAGCACTTCGGGAGCGGTGCGCGCCTGGCGGGTGGCCTCGAACTCGGCGTCGTACCGGGTCTCGATCGGGCCCGGGGTGACCATCACCAGCCGCTCGGTGGTGGCCGGGTGCGCGGCGGCGTAGAACGGGGCCACCATGGCGCCCCACGAGTGCCCGATGATCTGCAGCCTGCCGATGCCGAAGTGCTGGCGGACGGCCTCGACGTCGGCCACGTGCTTCTCCATCGTGAGCTGAGCGGGGTCGAAGACGAGCTGCGACTTCCCGGCGCCGCGCTGGTCGAAGAAGATCAGCGTGCGGCCGCGCGCCAGCGGCCGCAGGTCGGGGTCCAGGTAGCTGAGCGCCAGCCCGGGGCCGCCGGTGAGCACCACAGTGGTGTCGGGCCCGCTCCCCACCACGCGGTAGAAGAGCTGCACGCGGTCCGCGCCGGAGAGGTAGCCCTCGGCGGTGACGGGAGCGTTGTACGAGAACGCGCTCTCCGCGGCGTCGCGCGCGGCGCCGAGCGAGGGGGAAAGGATGCTGGTGGTCGGCGAGTCGTTGCACGCGGCGAGGGCGAGCGCCGCCAGGAGCAGGGTCTTGGTCCGCACGGGAGTGTCTCCGGGAAGAAGATCTATAGGTGCAGCGGGGCTCGTCCCCGCACCGCCGCCGGTAAGCACGCCCGGTGCCGGAATGGGAGGAAACTCTTCCAATAACCCAGGTGATTGTCCCGCAATCACTTGCAAATCTGCTTGACACGGGGCGCCCCCGCCCCACCGTGCGGAGACCACGCCCCACCGTGCGGCAGCTGAGTCCCACTCACATCCACGACGGAGGTTTAGGGGGAAATGAGGAGACCGAAACGTGCCAACCCGGATGAACGGCAGGTGCCTACGCGGCGTCGAGCATCCGCTTGAAGCGCCACCCACCAGCACGGTCGAGTAGATCCCTCGGGCCGCTAGCGCGTCCCTCGGGACGACACCGTTTGGGGGGACGGCAGACCTGCCACGGACGCCGCCCCACGCACTTCCGCACTCACGCACTCCGCTACACCGTCCCCACCACCAGCCGCACGGGGATGCCGCCGTTCGAGGTCCGCAGCGCCTCGCGGAAGCGCACGCCCACCTGCCCCTCCAGCCTGGGATCGGCGGAGAGGAGAGCGAGCGTCCACCCGGGGCACTTCGCGCGCGCCGTGCGGCCGAGCGCGGCGTAGAGGTCGCGCAGGGCGTCGCTCTCGCCCACGCGCACGCCGTACGGCGGGTTGCTGACGACCCACCCCGGCCCCGGCGGCGGCTCCACCGCCGAGAGCGCGCGCACCGACAGCTCGACGTCGCCCCGCACCCCCGCGCGCTCCGCGTTGGCCGCGGCCGCCCCGATCGCCCCGGCGTCGCGGTCGGAGCCGTGGATCGCCACGGGCGACGCGGGGCGCGCCGCCTCGCGCGCCCGCGCCACCACCCGGTCCCAGCGCGCCGCGTCGAAGTCCGGCCACGCGGTGAAGGCGTAGCCGCGCGGGGCCCCGGACGGGTTCGCCAGCCCCGGCGCCAGGCCGCGGGCGATCAGGGCGGCCTCGATGGGGACCGTCCCCGAGCCGCACATCGGGTCCACCAGGGGCGCTTGGGCCTCCCAGCCGCTCCCCAGCAGCATGGCCGCGGCGAGCGTCTCGCGCAGCGGCGCCTTTGCCAGCGCCTCGCGGTAGCCGCGCCGGTGCAGCAGCGCCCCCGAAGAGTCGGCGCTGACGGTGAGCTCGTCGCGGAGCACGCGCACGACGAAGAGCTGCGCGTCGCCGTCCTCCTCCCCCTCCTCCGCCCCCTTCGCCGCGGTGGCCTCGCCGACGCCGCCCACGCGCCGGTCGACGGCCGCCAGCAGCCGCTCGGCGATGGCGCCCTCGTGGTAGAGCTTCGACTTCTTCGACGTCACCCGCATCCGCACGGGCAGCCCCTTCGCAATCCACCGCTCCCAGGGGACCTTGTTCGCGTGGCGCTCCAGCTCGAAGAAGGTGCGCGCCCGGAAGCCCGCCGCGCGGACGACCACCCGCGAGGCGGTGCGCAGCCACAGGTTGGCGGCGTAGAGGTCGTCCGGCGTCCCCTCGAACGCCACGCCGCCCGCCTCCGGCGCCGCCGCGACGCCGAGCGCCGCCAGCTCGCGCGCGCAGAGCGCCTCCACCCCCGGCGCGGTGACGGCGAAGAGGGCGAGGCGATCCGTCATGAGTGCGTGAGGTGCGTGAGTGCG
Organism: Longimicrobium sp.; assembly: GCA_036389795.1. Lineage (NCBI taxonomy): Bacteria > Pseudomonadati > Gemmatimonadota > Longimicrobiia > Longimicrobiales > Longimicrobiaceae > Longimicrobium > Longimicrobium sp. The sequence goes on along the minus strand of DASVWD010000200.1, from coordinate 11,521 downwards.
GAAGTGCGTTCGTGCGACAGGGCCGCCCCCGTGCACGGAAGACGGCCCTGCGCAAGATCCAGCCCGTGAGGGCTTCCCGTGGTTCCAGCGAGTGTGTTCACGCACTCGGCACGGCGCCCGGCCGCGGGCGCCACCTCCCCGCGCCTACGCCCGCACCGCGCCGCCCCTACTCACGCACTCACGCACTTCCGCACTCACGCACTTCCCTACAGCTCGATCTCGTACTCCTTGAGCTTGCGGTACAGCGTGCGCTCGCCGATGCCGAGCATCTCGGCGGCGCGGCGGCGGTTGCCGCGGGCCTCGCGCAGCGCCGCGCCGATCGCCTCGCGCTCCATGTCCATCATGGTCATCCCCGGGCGGAACACCACCACGCCGCGCTCCTCGGGCGGCTCGGGCTCCGGCGGCGGGGGCGGCATGTAGGTGACCGCGGGCTGCACCGGCACCAGCCCGGGGAGCGCCACGGGCTCGCGGTGGCGCTGGCGGTAGATCTCGAACTCGCGCCGCAGGTCGTCCAGGTCCATCCTGAGGTCGAAGAGCGTGCGGAAGATCATCTCCAGCTCGGGCGGCGGGCCGTCGCCGGCGGCGCGCTGCACCGGCGCGCGCGGCAGCGGCACCGGGAGCAGCGCCCGCTCGCCGCCGCGGTGGAAGCGCACCTCGGCCGGGATGTCCTCGGGGCGGATCACGCGCCCCGGGGCCAGCACCACCATCGACTCCACCAGGTTGCGCAGCTCGCGCACGTTCCCCGGCCAGTCGTACTCCACCAGCAGCCGCACCGCCTCGGGGTCGATCCCCACGAACGGCCGGTCGTGCTGCGCGCTGAACTCGCGGATGAAGCGCTCGATGAGGCGCGGGACGTCGGCGCGGCGCTCGCGCAGCGGCGGCAGCTCGATGCGCAGCACGTTCAGCCGGTGGTACAGGTCGCGGCGGAACTCGCCCAGCGCCACCTGCTCGCGCGGGTCGCGGTTGGTGGCGGCCAGCACGCGCACGTCCACCCGCAGCACGTCCTCGCCGCCGACGCGGCGGAACTCGCGCTCCTCCAGCACCCGGAGCAGCTTGGTCTGCGTCGAGAGCGGCATCTCGCCGATCTCGTCCAGGAAGATGGTGCCCCCGTTGGCCAGCTCGAAGAAGCCCTTGCGCAGGCTGGTGGCGCCGGTGAAGGAGCCCTTCTCGTGGCCGAACAGCTCGCTCTCCAGCAGCGTCTCGGGGAGCGCCGCCACGTTCACGGCGATGAAGGGCCGGTGCCGGCGCGGGGAGAGCGCGTGGATGCCGCGCGCCACCAGCTCCTTTCCCGTGCCGCTCTCGCCCAGGATGAGCACGGTGGAGTTGACGGGGGCGATCTGCACCACCCGCTCCAGCACCTGCTCCATCTCCTCGGTCTCGCCCACGATCCCGGTGATCTCGCGCAGCTCCTCGCGCTGGATCAGCCGGCGGCCCACCATGGCCACCTCTTCGGCGTCGATCGGCTTGGGGAAGCACTCGCTGATCCCCAGCTGGCGGCAGACGTCCCTCCCGAACGGCTCGGTGGCCTCGGTGAGCCCGATGATCGGCATCCTCCCCCTCTCCCTCGCCTGTGCGATGAGCGAGCGCGCCCGCCGCTCGCGCAGGCCCCCGGTGACCACCAGCAGGATCGGCTCGCCCACGGCGTCGGAGAGCGTCTCGCCCGACGCGAGCAGCTCCACGCGCATCCCGTCTTCCTCGAACGCGCCGCGCAGCCGGACCGCCGGCTCCAGGTCTTCGGTGGTGATGAGAACGACTTCGGCCACTGCTTGAGTGCGAAAGTGCGAAAGTCCCGTAGGGGCGAGGCCTGCCTCGCCGGGCGGCGCCCGCCTGTGCGCGCCGAACGTTTGGAATGCGCCGAAGGAGCCCGCGCAGGCGGGCTTTTCGCCGTTGTAGCCGCGGCTTCAGCCGCCTTCGGAACGAGAGTCCGTCGAACCTTCAGCGCTTGACGGTCCCGGTCGTGTGGAACGGGGGCTTCACCACCTCGGCGGGGATGGCGCGGTCGCGGATGACGATGCCGATCTCCGTCCCCGGCTTCGCGGCCCCGGCGGGGACGTACGCCATGCCGATGCCGACGCCCAGCGTGGGGCTCGAGATCCCGCTGGTCACCTCGCCCGCGTCGCGCCCGTCCACCCGCACCGGGTAGCCGTGCCGGGGGAAGCCGCGCTCCTTGAGGCGGAAGCCCACCAGGCGCGTCTTCACCCCCTCCTCCTTCTGGCGCACGAGCGCGCCGCGGCCCACGAAGTCGCCCTTGTCGAGCTTGACCACCCAGCCGAGCCCCGCCTCCAGGGGAGTCCGCCCCTCGTCCAGGTCGTTGCCGTAGAGCGCCATCCCCATCTCCAGGCGCAGCGAGTCGCGGCTCCCCAGCCCGCAGGCGACGAGCCCGTCCCCCGCGCCGACCTCCAGCAGCCGCCGCCAGACCCGCGCGCCGTGCTCGGAGGCGACGTAGAGCTCGAAGCCGTCCTCGCCCGTGTAGCCGGTGCGGCTGACGACGGCGGGGACGCCGTCCACCGTCCCCTCGCGGAAGTGGTAGTAGCGGATCGACGGCAGGTCCTCGTCGGTGATCCGGGCGAGGATCGGCTCCGCCTTCGGGCCCTGGAGGGCGAGCAGGGCGATGTCGTCGCTGCGGTCGGCGAGTTCCACGCCGAAGCGGTCCACGAAGCGCGACACCCAGGCGAAGTCCTTCTCCCGGTTGGCGCCGTTGACCACCAGCATGTAGTGCCCGGGGAAGCGGTAGACGAGCAGGTCGTCCAGGATCTTCCCGTCTTCGTTGAGCAGCGTGGAGTACTGCGCCTGCCCCACCTCGAGCCGCGAGGCGTCGTTGGTGGTGACGTGCTGCACGAACTCCAGCGCGCGCTCGCCCCGCACCTCGAACTCGCCCATGTGCGACACGTCGAAGAGCCCGGCGGCGGTGCGCACCGCGTTGTGCTCGGCGGTGATCCCGGCGGGGTACTGCACGGGCATCTCGTACCCCGCGAAGGGGACCATCTTGGCGCCCAGCTTCAGGTGCTCTTCGTGGAGCGGCGTGCGCTGCAAAGTCGTCGCGTCGGCCATGCTCGGCGGTCTTGGAAGGTGGTCGGCCGGAATGGCAGTGAACCTAACACGCACGGGCGATGGGCGCGAGGCTGGGGTGGGGCTGGGTGGGGCTGAGGCCGAAGGCAGGTGGCAGGGGCAGGTGGCAGGGGCGGCTGAAGCCGCGGCAACAACTGCAGGAAGCCTCGCCAGCCGGGTTCGGCGTGGAGGGAAGCCCGGTGCGGGCGAGGCTTGGTTCGGTGTTGGGGATGGTTCGTCGCGAGAGGCAGGTGCCGCGGCCGAGTGCGCGAACACGCTCGATGAAGCACGAAAGCCCGCCTGCGCGAACTCGTGCGCGGGCGGGCTTCGGTATCCAGCGGTTCCTGAGGTGGTTCCAGCGGGTGCGTTCACGCACTCGCGACGGGGAGTCGCGGTGCGATCGGGATCGGCGTCCACGAGATCGCGGCGGCGCAGTTGTCGAGGGCGGTGGCGTACTCGTCGCGGTCGAGGGCGCGCTCGGCCTCCAGGGCGGCGCGCAGCGAGTGGAGGCGCGTGCGGAGCATCTCCTCGGCCAGCTCGGCGCGGTCGAGGACGCCGACGGCGTCGACGGTGAGCCGCAGCAGCTTCAGCCGGTCCGAGGTCGGCCGGCGGAGCGCGTTCGACAGCGCCTGGAGGCGCACGCGGGCCTGGAACCGCACGGGAAGCCGGTCGTTCATCATTACCTCTGGAGGCTTGAAGGGTGGGGCGGCGGGAGAGGCGACGCGGACGGGAGGGGCGCCGGATCGCCGGCCGCGCCCCATGGCGAGGAGCGTGCCCCACCCCATGTTTCCAAACGGGAACACACCCTCGCGACCGGCCCCCACCCTCGCCAGAGGCGGATAAGGCGAGCGCCGGTAACGAGATCCGCTGCCGGCGCCCCCGTCGAGAACGTGTCCGAATCCGGGAGGCGCCTCCGTCCGGCCCCCGAAATCCGGACTTGCATACTGCTCAGATTTCGGACGCTCGCCCGATTTCTGAACACGTCCGCCGGCTGCGCCGCCGGGAGGCCCCCTCCCCGCGACCCTCGGCTGCTCGTTCCTCGCAGCCAGAGGGCGCGCTCCCTCCCCCGCTGCGCGGTGGAGGGGTGGGTCACGGCGACGCACTCACGCACTTACTTCGCACTTCCGCACTTCCGCACTTCCGCACTTCCGCACTTCCGCACTTCCGCACTTCCGCACTTCCGCACTTCCGCACTCACGCACTCACGCACTCACTTCGCACTTCAAACGATCGTCGGCGCCATGAAGTAGTCGAACCCCGTCTCCGAGCTGCGCCAGGCGCGCACGCGGAAGACGCGCGCGGGCCACTCGTTCTCCAGGCGGATCCACTGGTCGGCGCCGTGCCAGAAGAAGCGCTGGCCGGTGAGCAGCTCCTCCACCTCCCACGGGTCGTGCCAGCCGATCCCCATCTCGGCCAGCGGGAAGTGCAGCACCGTCTCGTGCGTGGCGAACGGGTCCAGGTTCACCGCCACGAACACCATGCTGGTGCGGTCGGGGAGCATCTTCCCGTAGAACAGCACGTCGTCGCCGTCGGCCGGGTAGAAGCGCAGGTTGTCGTACTCCTGCAGCGCCGGGTTCTGGCGGCGGATCTCGTTCAGCCGGGTGACGAGCGGGCGGATGTTCCCCGGGCGGTCCCAGTCCCACGCCTTGATCTCGTACTTCTCGCTGTCCAGGTACTCCTCCTTCCCCGGCGCCAGCGGCGTGTTCTCGCACAGCTCGAAGCCGCTGTAGATCCCGTAGACCGAGGAGAGCGTGGCGGCCAGCACGGCGCGGATCACGAACGCCGGCCGACCTCCGCGCTGCAGGAACTCCGGCAGGATGTCGGGCGTGTTGGGGAAGAGGTTGCCGCGGAAGTACTCCCGCATCGGGCTCTGCGTGAGCTCGGTGAAGTACTCGGCCAGCTCGCCCTTGAAGTTGCGCCAGGTGAAGTAGGTGTAGCTCTGCGTGAAGCCGGCCTTCGCCAGCGCCTTCATCATCTTGGGCCGCGTGAACGCCTCGGAGAGGAAGATCACCTCGGGGTGGTCCCGCTGCACCTCGCGGATCATCCACTCCCAGAACTGCACCGGCTTGGTGTGCGGGTTGTCGACGCGGAACGTCTTCACCCCCTGCTCCACCCAGAAGAGGATCACGTCGCGCCACTCGCGCCACTGCCCCTCCCAGTCGTCGCCGTAGAAGTTCAGCGGGTAGATGTCCTGGTACTTCTTGGGCGGGTTCTCGGCGTACTTGATGGTGCCGTCGGGGCGCACGTAGAACCACCCCGGGTGCTCCTTGGCGTACGGGTGGTCGGGCGAGACCTGGATGGCGAAGTCGAGCGCGATCTCCAGCCCGTGCGCGTGCGCCGCCGCCACCAGGTCGCGGAAGTCGTCCAGCGTCCCCAGCTCCGGGTGCACGTCCCGGTGCCCCCCCGCCTCGCCCCCGATGGCGTACGGCGAGCCCGGCTGGTCGGGCCCCGCGCCCAGCGTGTTGTTCTTCCCCTTGCGGAACTGCAGCCCGATCGGGTGGATCGGGGGGAAGTAGAGGACGTCGAAGCCCATGTCGCGCACGTACGGCAGCTTCGCGATCACGTCGCGGAAGGTGCCGTGGCGGCCGGGGTCGTCGGACATGGAACGCGGGAACAGCTCGTACCAGGCGGCGAAGCGCGCGGCCACGCGGTCCACCTGGACCGGGAGCACGCGGTCGTACTCGGTGAGGTCGGAGCGGATCGGGTGCGCCTCCATGAGCGCCAGCAGCTCGGGGTCGAGCGCGGCGGCCACGCGGTCGGCCAGCGTGCGGTCGCCGCCCGTCTCCAGCGCCCCGGCCAGCGCCTCGAACTTCTCGTCCAACTCGTGCAGGTGGACCACGCCGCCGCCCTCGGCGCCCAGGATCTCCTCCAGGAAGGCGCGCAGGCGGGCGGCGTCGGGCTCGGGCGCCTGCGCGGCGCTGGTGGCGATGAGCTGCGCGCCCTCGAACAGCTCCAGCACCACGTTCTGCCCCGCGTCGTACTTCTTGCGCAGGTCGCTCTGCCAGGTGCCGAACCAGTCGGTCCACGCCACCACGGTGAAGAGCCAGCGACAGTTGCGGTCGACCAGGAACGCGCCCTTCCAGCGGTCGTTGTCGAAGAAGCGCATCCGCGTCTCGCGCCACCGCTTCTCGTCCTCCGGGCGGTAGCGCACGGCCGCGGCGATGGCGTCGTGCCCCTCCTTGAAGATGTCGGCCGAGACCTCGACGACGTCGCCCACCTCGCGCTTGACGGCGTAGCGGCCGCAGTCCAGCTCGGGCTGCACGCACTCGATGACCACCTTGCGGCTGGCGTCGATCTTCCCCGGCATCGGCTCCCCTGTCTTTCCACTCAGCGACGGTCCGAACGAGCGCCGCGCGCGGCGCAAGCGCCGGGCCAGGCACGGGAGCAAAGTAGGGGGAACGGATGGAGCGGCGAGGGGATGGGGAAGTGCGTGAGTGCGTGAGTGCGTGAGTGCGTGAGTGCGTGAGTGCGTGAGTGCGTGAGTGCGAAAGTGCGAGAGTGCGAGAGTGCGAGAGTGGAGCGCTTCGCCCGGTCCGGTGCCGCGCGGGGGGCTCTCTCCCCGGCGCCCGAGGCGCCTGTCCCTCCCCCGAAACGGCCTGGGGGAGGGACTTCGGCGCTGCGCGCGACGAAGCCGGGCGCCGGGCGAAAGTGGGTTCCGCGGTTGAAGCCTCGCGGGGTTTGCGAGGCTTTCTGTAGTTGTAGCCGCGGCTTCAGCCGCCTTTCGCCGCGGATTCATCCGCCTTTTGGAGGGGCCTCCCGTCGCGGGGGGAACCGGACGTGGAGCGCGGGGTATGCCATGGTTCCCCTGGGACCACCGGGTCCCCGGCCGTGAAACCGCCCGCGGTGCCGTCGCCCCCGCTGACGTGCGCCGCGGGCGGTTTCCCTTTCTTTCCCGCAGGCGCCGCTGCGCCACCGAGACCTCATGGCCAAAGAAGAAGGCATCGCCGTCGACGGGCAGGTCACCGAGGTGCTCCCCGACCGCAAGTACCGGGTGCGGCTGGAGAACGGCCACAACGTGCTGGCCTACGGATCGGGAAAGATGTCGAAGTTCAAGATCCGCGTCATGGTCGGCGACCGCGTCACCCTCTCCCTCTCGCCCTACGACCTCTCGCGCGGCCGCATCACCTTCCGCCACAAGTCCTGACCCGCGCAAGCGGACCCGCTCACCCGCACCCCGGAGTAGCCGATGTACTCTGCCAACAGTTCGCGACGCACCCGCAGCGAAGACCTGGTCGTCTCCGCCATCGACCGCCCGGGATGGGTGGCGGCCTCCGCGCGCGCGCCGCGCGTGGGCGAGGAGGTCTACTGCGCCGCCGGGGCCGGGGTGGTGAGCGCCGTGCTGGGGAAGACGGGCGACGGGAGCCGGCTGATGCAGATCCAGCTCGCCGACCCCACCGCCAAGCCGTACTTCGCCGCCGCCTCGAACGTGCTGGTGGCTCCGGAGTGAGCGAAGAACGAGAGCGGGGCCGCCCCCACCGTGGTGGAGGCGGCCCCGCTCCCGTCAGTGGCTCCGGCCGGCGCTCAGCCGACGCGGACGACGTTCTCGGCGGCGGGGCCCTTCTGGCCCTGCACCACGTCGAACTCCACGCGCTCGCCCTCGGCCAGCGACTTGAAGCCGCTGCCCTGGATGGCGCTGTGGTGGACGAAGCAGTCCTTCGCGCCGTCCTCGGGGGTGATGAAGCCGAAGCCCTTGCTGTCGTTGAACCACTTGACGGTTCCGGTCGTACGCATCCCGTACTCTCCTGTGTGTTGTGTTGACCGACTCTCGAGGTGCGGGACTTCCGTACCGTTCGATCGCCTGTGCTTTCGCGGATCGAATCGCCCTCCGCGTGGGCGCAGCGAGACAAAAGAAAAAGACCCGGGCAGAAGCAGCCCAGGCCTTCCCGCACTCTGGCTTCCGGATCTTCCAGACCGGAATCTTGCTCGCTGACCCATCAATCTAACGGGGCGGCGGCTTCGTGTCAACCGCTCCCGGAGACCGGCGTCTCTTCGTCCGAACTGGTGCGGGAGCCTCCGGGCATGTAATGTCTCCATGGGAGATTTCCGCCGATGGCCTGGCCGGTTTCTTGCGTGTAGACTTTGTCCATTTTACTACATCAGTTTGCCGCGCTCCGGCGCGGGCGAGGGTGTGGTCGCAGACGGTATCTCGAACCCCTTCCGTTCCCCATGTACGACCCGAGCTCGATCGACGAATTCCTGCGCGGGCTGCAGCCGCGCATCCACGGCGCCGCCGGCGGCGCGGACGCCTCGCCCGAGGCGCTGCGCGGGTTGCTGGTGGACACGGTGGAGGCGCTGCAGGTGACGGTGGAGGAGCTGCGCGTCACCAACGAGGAGCTCTCCGTCCAGAACGAGGAGATCGACTCGGCGCGCCGGCAGCGCGACGCCGAGGCCGCCCGCTCGCGGCTCCTCTTCGAGGCGGTCCCCGACCCCGTGCTGGTGACCGACGCCGGCGGGGTGGTGCGCGAGGCCAACCCCGCGGCGGGCGAGATGCTGGGGGTGCGCCACCCCGACCTGCGCGGCAAGCCGCTGGCGGTGTACGTGGCCGAGGACTCGCGCCGCGCCTTCCGCCACTGGCTGCACGAGCTGCGCGAGACGAGCGGCCCCCGCCGCTGGGAGCTGCGCATGAAGCCGCGGGCGCGGCTGCCGGTCCAGGTGGAGGCCACGGTGGCGCCGCTCTCGCCCGGGATCGTGGGCTCGGACTTCGTGTGGTCGCTGCGCGACGTGACGGAATACGCCGAGGCCGAGGCCCAGCGCGACGAGACGGCGGGGACGCTGCGCGCCATGGTGGCCAGCCTCCCCGCGGCGGCCGCGGCCATGGACCTGGACGGCACCGTGCTGGTGTGGAACGAGGGCGCCCGCCTCCTGCTGGGGTGGACCGAGGAGGAGGTGGTGGGGCTCCCCAACCCGGCGGTGGGCGAGGAACTGGACGCGCTGCTGGACGGGGCGCGCGCGGCCCGGCCCGGCGCCGGGCCGGTGCGGGCCGAGGTGCAGGCGCGCCGCCGCGACGGGACGGCCGTGCCGCTCTGGCTCACCGTGGCGCCCATGGCCGACGCGGGCGGCGAGGTGCGCGGCACGGTGGCGGTGATGGCGGCGGCCGCGGAAGAGGCGGAGCGCTCCGGCGCGCGGGGGGCGGAGGGGCGCGGCTGGTCGGGCACCGAGGCCGAGCGCGTGCTGCTGGGCGGCGCGGGCGAGGCGGAGTTCGCCGAGCGGCTGCGCCTGGGGGTGGCGGCGGGGCTGCACTTCGGGCGGCTGCGCGCGGGCGACCGGCTGCCGAGCATCCGCGAGGCGGCGCGCTCGGCGGGGACGGACCACCGGGTGGTGTCGGCGGCGTACCAGCGGCTCTCGTCCGAGGGGCTGGTGGAGGTGCGCAACCGGCGCGGGGCGTCCATCGCGCCGCTCCCGGCGGCCGGGGGGCCGGAGCTGGGCGAGAGCGCCGAGTGGCTGGCGGGGGCGCTGGCGGGCGCGGCGGCGCTGCAGCTCAGGGTGCCGCAGCTGGCCGACCTGTTGCGGCGCTGGACCACGGCGGCCATGGTGCGCTGCGCCTGCGTGGAGAGCGTGGAGGACGAGCGGGCGGCGCTCTGCCACGAGGTGGAGCACCAGTGGGGGATGAAGACCTTTCCCGTGGCGGCGGGCGGGGGCGACGCCCCGGGCCGCCGCGCGCTGGCCGACGCCCTGCGCGACGCCGACCTGGTGATGACGACGGCGTTCCACGCGCACGCGGTGGCCCCGGTGGCGGCGGCACTCGGGAAGCCGCTGGTGGTGACGGCGGCCAACCCCGAGGTGGTGGACGCGGTGGAGGAGCGGCTGCGGCGCGGCGCGCTCACGGCGGTGGTGGACGACCCGGCGTACGGCGAGCGGCTGCGCGCGGTGGAGGGAGGCGAGCGGCTGCGGGTGGTGCGCGCGGCCGACGCCGAGGCCGTGGCGGCGCTCGACCCGGCCGAGCCCGTGCTGGTGACCTGGGCGGCGCACCGCAAGCTCCAGCGCCCGCTGCGCATGCTGGTGCCCCCCTCGGGCTTCGTCTCCCCCGCCACGGCCGGGGCGATCGCGCGGGTGCTGGTGCGCGTGAACGTGGACGCGGCGCGCGGCGGGGGGGCATAGCCGGGTAGACCGTCCGGGGAGCCAGGCCGCCGGCTGGGCACGCACGTCCGTTCGCGGCGGGAGCCTCGCGAGGCCGCGAGGCTCTCGGCGTTCCCGGCGGCCGGCGCCGGCGTAACAGCGATGGGACGTCGGACGCGAAGTGTCTGTACGAGCCCGGCGCATTCCATTAGATTTGCTTCCGATATCGGTAGCAGCTCGTCGCTTTCTTCCCCTGCGGCCGCCCGGCCGCACCCGGAATCCCCGACCCGACAATGGCCCTGCGCAGCTTCGTCGCCGGCGACGGCACCGCCTGGAACGTGTGGAACGTGGTGCCCACGCTGGCTCACAACGACCGCAAGCTGGCCCTCAGCGTGGGGATGGCCGAGGGGTGGCTGTGCTTCGAGGCGAACGGGGTCAAGCGCCGCATCATCCCCGCGCCGCAGGGGTGGGAGGAGTGGAGCGACCAGGAGCTGGAGTCGGCGCTCGCCGAGGCGCGCGAGGTGAGGCCCAGCCCGCTCGTCGAGCGCACCATCGGCGGCCAGCGCTGAGCGCAGGACGAGAGATCGAAGGGGCCCCCGCGAGACGATCGCGGGGGCCCTTTCGTTCGTCCCGTTCGCCTGCCCGTGACACTTCCGGCGGGGACATGGAAGACTGAAACAGACGAAGGTCCGCGGGTTGCCAGCCCCCCGGCGCCTCCAATCCGCCGCGCGCCGGGCGCGCCGGACGGGATCGCCGGGAGAACGGTCCCGGCCAGGCAACCTCAACGCGGAGCGAACCCCATGACAGTCAAGCGACTCGCCCTGACGCTGGCGCTCGCCGCCTTCCTCGGCACCGGGGGCTGCGGAGGCGGCGGCGAGGGTGGGGACCAGGGCGGAGCCGGCAACACCGGCGCGACGAGCGGCACCGACGCCACGGGCGGCGGCGCGGCCGGCACCACGGGCACGGGAACGGCGACGGACATGGGAACGGCGGGGACCACCGGCACGACGGGCACTACCGGCACCACGGGCACGATGGGGACCGACACCACCGGGATGGGCGGCGACACGACGCAGCCGAGCACCGGGACCCCTTGACGCGGCTCCGTTCGTCCGGAACGGAAACGGCGAAGCGGGATGGAGGCCGGCGGCCTCCGTCCCGCTCCCGTTTTACGCGTCATTCAGGCTTTCGCGCCGACTCCACCCATAGATCCTTCGGGCGCGCAAGCTATGGTGCGGACGTGAGGTCAGCGCACGCGTCCCTCAGCTCGACTTTGGCCATTCGTTGACTCTGTTTATCTTTACCTCCGGTGCCCCCACCAGCACCGGAGGTACAGATGCAGTTCGTCACCTCGGAGTTGTCGGGGCTCTTTGCGGCGTTCGCACCTCTATTCACCCAGCCGACCTTTCAGCACGCG
>DASVWD010000199.1 GCA_036389795.1 Longimicrobium sp. | reverse complement strand
GCCGTGCGTGCATAGGCGATGCGACCCGCCTCGCGCGAGAGGCGGGTCGCACTGCTGCTCCGGTTGCGGGGGAGCTGGGCAACGCCTGCGCAGCCGGGTGCGCCTCAACCGCAGCAGAGGCAGCCCCAGTGCCTCAGCTCGCCGCCGAACCCGTCGCAGTCCGGCTTGCAGCGCGGGTCGCACACGCGCGGCTGATCCCCCTCGTAACGCGGCGTGGCGATCGCCTGCGTGGCACCGAATCCCAGCGCCCCCGCCAGTGCGCACGCGAACGCCACCCGCCGCCACCTGGATGTGATCCTCCGCATGGCAGAGCTCCTGTGGAAGTGAGACGTGGAGGTGAGCGATAATCCTAAGACGCAAAAAGCGCGCTCCTGGGGCGCGGGAGAGGCACCTCGGCTGAAGGCGCTTCCGCTATCGAACGGCCGGCGCGTCGGCCCAGCACGGCTCGGTGGAGTCTCTACCGCCCGACCTGCGCCGCGTCCGCTCACCGCTCGCGCAGGTTCCGGAACGTCACCGAATACCGCAGTGCGTCCACCGGCGGGATGCTGTGCTCCCACTCGGTCCGTGCGGGCCCGCTCAGGAGGTACGCGGAGCGCGGGGCCGCGGTGAGGTTCACCCGCTCCCATCCTTCGTCCGCGCGGCGCCGAAGGCGGAACACGCAGGGGGAGAGGAGCGAGAGCCCGACCACCTCGCCGAAAACCGCCTTGTCGCGATGCCACCCGATGCCGGCGCCCGGGCCGTATTCGGTCACCAGGACGTGCTGGAGACGGGCGGCGGGCATCCCCGCGAAACCGGCCGCGGTGTCGCGGAGCGCGAGGAGGAAGGCCGGCATGTCGTCGGCCTTCTGCAGCCGCCGCGCGCCGAAGTCGTACTGCCACCCGAACGAGACCACGCGGCGCTTGCCCGTGTGGCCGTGGAACTCGAAGTCGCGAAGCGGCAGGGCCCGCAGCTGTTCCACCAGCGCGGCCTCCGCCGCCGGGGTGAGGACCTCGGGCTCGTACCGGAAGCCCTCGGGGAAGCGGGGCTCCTCCGCACCGAACAGGGCGAGCTGGCTGGCCATGGCGATCGGCTCCCTACAATAGTCGCGCCTATGCGATCAGCGTGGCGCGGCGCCAGCGGCGGACGGAGTTGACCAGCCAGACGGCGTACGCGCGCGCCAGGTCGTCCGGACGCAGCACCCGCTCGCGGACCTCGCCGCGGCGCAGCAGCTCGGCGCGGAAGACGCCCGGCAGCAGCCCCGACTGCAGCGGCGGCGTCCAGCGCGCGCCGTCCATCTCCACCACCAGGCTGGCGATGGTGGACTCGGTCAGCTCGCCGCGCTCGTTCACCAGCAGCACGTCGCCGCAGTCGGGGCGCGAGGCGGCGGCGCGCTCGTAGACCTCGCGGCGCGTGGTCTTGTGGTAGAGCAGCGGCTCGCGGCTGTCCACCGGCTCCCCCGCGACGGCCACGCGCACCGGCTCGTCCGGGGCCCCGAGCGGCTCGCAGGCCACCTCGACGGCGCCCGCGCGGTCCAGCGTCAGCCGCACGCGGTGCGGGAGCGCGGGCGCGGCGGAAGCGCAGGCGTGCAGCCGCCGCCGCGCCTCCTCCACGTCGCAGCGGAAGCCGAAGTACGCGGCGGACTCCGCCAGCCGCGCCAGGTGGCCGTCCAGCAGGAAGAAGCCGGCTCCCGGCTCCCAGAGCAGCGTCTCCAGCAGGCGGAAGTCGTTGGGCGCGCGGCGGGTGAACGCGGCTTTCGCCAGGCACTCGCGGTACTCGGCCGCCGCGTCGGAGTCGAAGGTGATCCCGCTGCCGACCCCCAGCTCCGCCACGCCGGCCGCGAGGTCGACGACCACGGTGCGGATGGCGACGCTGAACACCGCCTCTCCCGGCGACGCGAAGCCGACGGCGCCGGTGTAGACGCCGCGCGGCGCGTCCTCCACTTCGGCGATGATCTGGCTGGTGCGCACCTTGGGCGCGCCGGTCACCGAGCCGCAGGGGAAGAGCGCGCGGAAGACGTCCGCGAGCGTGGCGCCGGGGCGGGTGCGCGAGCGGATGGTGGAGGTGAGCTGGTGGACGGTCTCGTAGCGCTCCGCCTCGAAGAGCCGCTCCACGCGCACGCTGCCGAACTCGGAGACCCGCCCGGCGTCGCTGCGCAGCAGGTCCACGATCATCAGGTTCTCGGCGCGCTCCTTGGGCGAGGCCACCAGCTCCGCCGCGAGCGCCGCGTCCTCGGCCGGCCAGCGCCCGCGCGGCCGCGTCCCCTTCATCGGCCTGAGCTCCAGCTCGCCGCCCTCCCAGCGGAAGAACAGCTCGGGCGACGCGGAGACGACCGCCGTCTCGTCGAAGCGCAGGTATGCGCAGAACGCCGAGCGCTGCGCCCGCCGGAGCCGCTCGTACAGCGCCAGGTCGCTCCCGCCGAACGGCGCGCGCATCCGCACCGTGTAGTTGACCTGGTAGGTGTCCCCCGCCGCGATCAGCTCGCGGATGCGCCCGACGTTCGCCCGGTAGGCGTCCTCCCCCGTCTCCACCCGCCATTCGCCGAGCTCGAAATCGCCCGGCGCGGGCTCTTCCTCCTCCGGGTCGACCTCCTCCCGCCGGTCGTAGACGGCGAACCAGGCGAGCGGCAGGCGCGGGTCGGGGGGGCGGGTGGCGAGCGCGGGATCGAACGCCGGGGCCGCCTCGTAGGCCACGAACCCCGCCGCGTGCCGCCCCGCCGCGACCGCCTCCTCGACCGCGCGCATCGCCGGCACCACCTGGCCGAGCGAGTCCGCCCGCACCACGCCGCGCAGCCCGCCGAAGCGGAACGAGCGCGCCCCCCGCAGCGGGTCGAGCGAGTCGAACCGCGCGAGGGGCGCGGGAGAGGCCGCGCCGGAGTCCGCTGCGCGCGCCATCACCGCCGCCGCACGGAGGGTGGGAGTCCGCGCAGGCGGACTTCGTGTGGTCGTTGCAGCGAATTCATTCGCCCTTCCCCAGGGGACGCCGCCGGCCTGGCTCGACCGACCGATCTCTCTACTGGACCGGGGATCAGCCCTCCACCGGGTGCGGCATCGCGCGGGGGCGGGTCATCGCCTCGGGGGTGAGGATCTCGTCCAGCGCCTCGCGCGAGAGCCACCCCTTCTCGCACACCAGCTCGTAGACGCCGCGCCCCGTCGCCAGCGCCTCGGTGGCCACGGCGGCCGAGCGCTCGTAGCCGATGAAGGGGACCAGCGCCGTCACCAGGCCGATGGAGTGGTAGACCATCTCGCGCAGGCGGCCCTGGTTGGCGGTGATCCCCACCACGCAGCGCTCGCGCAGCACCACGGCCGCCCTCGCCAGCATCCCCACCGACTGGAAGAGGTTGAAGCCGATCACCGGCTCGAAGACGTTCAGCTGCAGCTGCCCCGCCTCGGCCGCCATGGTGATGGTCAGGTCGTTTCCCACCACCTGGAAGCACACCATGTTCACCACCTCGGGGATCACCGGGTTCACCTTCCCCGGCATGATGCTGGAGCCCGGCTGCATCGGCGGCAGGTTGATCTCCCCCAGCCCCGCGCGCGGCCCCGACGACAGCAGCCGCAGGTCGTTGCAGATCTTGGAGAGCTTCACCGCCACGCGCTTCAGCACCCCGGAGAGCTGCACGAACGCCCCCGTGTCGGACGTGGCCTCCACCAGGTCCGGCGCCGTGGAGAGGTCCAGCCCCGTCACCTCGCGCAGCCGGGCGCACACCAGCGAGGCGTAGCGCGGGTCGGTGTTGATCCCCGTGCCGATGGCCGTGGCGCCCATGTTGATCTCGCGGATGAGCGCCGCCGCCTCGCGCAGCCGGTCGATGTCCTCGCCGATGGTGACCGCGAAGGCGGTGAACTCCTGCCCCAGCGTCATCGGCACCGCGTCCTGCAGCTGCGTGCGCCCCATCTTCAGCACGCCGGCGAACTCGGCCCCCCGGGCGCGGAACGCCGCCGCCAGGTCGCCCAGCGCCTGCACCAGCTCGTCCAGCGCCCAGTGCGCCGCCAGCTTGAGCGCCGTGGGGTAGACGTCGTTGGTGGACTGCGAGAGGTTGACGTGGTCGTTGGGGTGGCAGAAGCGGTAGTCGCCCCGGCGGTGCCCCAGCAGCTCCAGGGCGCGGTTGGCGATCACCTCGTTGGCGTTCATGTTGGTGGAGGTGCCCGCCCCGCCCTGGATCACGTCCACCACGAAGTGCTCGTGCAGCTTCCCGTCGCGGATCTCGCGGCAGGCGCGCACGATCGCGGCGGCGATCTCGTCCTGCAGCAGCCCCAGCTCGGCGTTGGCCAGCGCCGCCGCCTCCTTCACCGCCGCCAGCGCGTTCACCAGCAGCGGGTACTGCGAGATGGGGATGCCGGTGATCGGGAAGTTCTCCGTGGCCCTGAGCGTCTGCACCCCGTAGTAGAGGTCCACCGAGAGCACCCGCTCGCCCAGCAGGTCGTGCTCGGTGCGCAGCTCGCCCGAGAGGTAGCCCAGCCCCCGCCCGGTGAGCCGCGCGTTCGCGTGCCGGAGCCGCGAGCTGATCACCTGCGCCGCCTTCATCGCCAGCCGCCCGTAGAGGCGCGGCCGCTCCTCGGCCAGCCGGGCCAGCGCCGCCCGGGGGATCTCCAGCACCTGGGCCTCCTCGGTGACGAAGCCCGAGGTGGAGTGCGGGTAGTCGTCCAGCAGGCTCCCCTCGCCGAACGACTCGCCCGCGCCCAGCACGTGCAGCACCTCGGGGCGCCCCTGCGGCCCCTTCACGATCTCCACCCGCCCGCGCACCAGGATGCCGAACACCCGCCGCGGCGTGTTCTCGCGGAAGACGTAGCTGCCGGCGGGGTAGCCGCGCAGCTCGGCCAGGCCGGCCAGGTGCTCCAGCTCGTCGAGGTCGAGCGCGCCCCAGAGCGGGTGGGCGCGCAGGACGTCGGCGGCGGCGGCGGGGGTGGCGGTGGAAGCGTTCATCGTCGCTGGAAAGGCGGCCGGACACCGCGCCGGAAGCGCGTTCGGGAAGCGGCGCAACGTAGCGCAGCGGCCCGGCGGCGACAAGCCTCGGCGGGGCGCCGGCCCGCCGCGCAAGTGCCTGGGCTGGAACGGAGATTGCGACCCCGGGTGGCCCCCTGCGCGACATGGAGGAGGGCCCCGGAGACGGGGCGGGGAACGCCAACCGCAAGGAGGGAAGGATGGGTCTGTTCGACCGCAACAACTACGACCGCGAGTACGGCCGCTGGGGCGGCTCGCCGGAGTACGGCGGCGGGCGCGGCCGCGGGTTCATGGGAGGCGTGCGGCGCGGCTTCCAGCGCCTGGAGCACGGGGTGCGCGACGCCTTCGACCGGGGCGGCTACGACCGCGACTACGGCGCCCGCGGCCGCTGGGGCGGCGGCGCGGGGCGCGAGTTCGGGGGGTACGACCGCGGCTACGGCTGGGCGGGCGGCCACACCCGCGACCCGAACCCCGCGGCGGGCGGCGGCGAGGAGCTCAACCGCCACCGCCGCAGCCTGGGCGACGAGGGCAACTACGGCTACCGCGGCACCGAGGGGGCCTGGAGCACCATCCGCAACCACGGCCGCTACGACGAGGACCTGGGCCGCGGGCCCGCCTGGGGCGCCGGCTACGACCGCGACTACGCCGCGCGCCGCGGGATGGTGGGCGGCGCCCACCCGGTGCGCGACCGCGACTGGGACCGCGACGAGCGCGACTGGGAGCGCGAGCGGCACCGGATGGAGACCGACACCGGCGACCCCTTCGGCGACCGCCAGAGCCGCACGCCGTTCCGGGTGATGCGCGGCGGCTTCGAGGACCGCGACTCCGGCGCCGGCGGCTGGGGCGAGGGGGGCCGCCCGGGCTGGCAGGGGCGCGGCCGCTACGACGAGTCGTACCGCGGCTGGAACCAGGGCCTGGGCGACGAGCCGTACTACGGCGCCGGCGACCTGCGCGGCTACGACCGCGGCTACGGCCGCCACCGCCGCGACTGGTTCTGAGCGCGTATCGCTGAGCGGTGGACGCGAAAGGCCCCGCCTCCGGCTCCGGAGGCGGGGCCTCTCGACTGCAGGGGACAGGGGACGCCTGCGACTTCGCTCGAAGTGGACGGCTGTCCCCTGTCCGCTGTCCCCTATCCCATCCCCATCCGCCGCTTGAGCTCGCGCAGGCGCTCCTCCACGTCGTCGGCGCGGGGGCGGGGCGGGGGAGGGGCGCCGCCGAGGTCCGCGTCCAGGTCGTCGATGGCGTCGGCGTAGCTCGCCTGCTCCTCGATCTTCTCCTCCGCGCGCGCGAACTCGTCGTTCTCGGGCGAGTCGCCCAGCGCCGAGCGGATGCGGCTGCGGGTGCCCTGCCGGCGCAGCTCCGACACCAGGGCGAAGCGGTTGGCCTCGGCCTCCTTGTACTTCTGCATCATCTCGCGGCTCTCGGCCACGCGCAGGTCCCACTCGGCTTTGGCGGCGCGCGCCTTCTCCTCCAGCACCGCGATGCGGCGGCGGTGCTTCTCCGCGAACTCGCTGGCCACGCGCACCGTCTCGGCGTCGCCGATCTTCTCGGCCATGGCGCCGCGGCGCAGCGTGTCTTCCAGCGCCTTCTTCTCGCGCGCCAGGCTGGCGAGGGCCGCCTGGTGGTTCTTCTCCAGCAGCGGGATCTCGGCGCGGGTGTCCACCATCTCGCGGCGCATGGCCCCCAGCAGCGTCGCGATCTCGTCCTCGGGCTCGCGGCGGCCCAGCTCTTCGAGGAACGAGTCCCACGAGCGCGAGAACAGCTTCTTCAGGTCGTCCAGCATGGGAGGAGCGGATCGGGGTGGAGCGGATCGCGTGAGACCACGCCGAAACGTGGCCTGCGCGCGGCGGCGCGGCAAGGGAGGCGAGCGCCGTTTCGCGAGCGCCCCATCGGGACGAGCGCCGATCGGCGAGCGCCATCGGACGAGCACCATCGGGACGAGCGCCATCGGACGAGCACCGATCGACGAGCGCCTGAAGACGCTCGCTGGAACCACGGGAAGCCCTTCGGGCTGCGGGGGCGGGGTTCCGCGCGACGCGGCCGGCATCCGCGCGGGGCGGGGACGGTCGAGGCAGGCCTCAGGCAGGCCTCGCCCCTACGGTGCTCCGTGCCTCCGCGCCGCCGTACCCCGTACTCCGTACTTCCGTACTCTCGTCCCCCGGTCCGATCCTTGCTTTTCGCCCGCCCAACGATTTACAGGACGGTTCAATGGCGATGACAGACCCCGAGCCGGCGGCGTTCCGGCTTCCCCGCATGCGGAACCTCTCCAAGGAGGAGAGGAAGTCCGTCACCCACGGCGAGTTCTGGATCCCCGAGGAAGAGCGCGAGATCTACAAGCGCGCCCTGGGCGCGCTGAACGGGGCCGGCGTCCCCTACGTGGTGGCCGGCGCCTACGCCATCTACGAGCACACCGGCATCTACCGGCAGACCAAGGACCTGGACGTCTTCTGCGCTCCCAGGTCGGTGATCCCCGCCATGCGCGCGCTGGCCGAGGCCGGCTTCGTCACCCGCCTCGAGCAGAAGCACTGGCTCTCCAAGGCGCTCGACGGCAAGTACTTCGTCGACATCATCTACGGGATGGGCAACGGGCTGGCCCTCATCGACGAGGACTGGTACCGGCACAGCAGCCCCGCCATCCTGGCCGCCACCCAGGTGCGCGTGGCCCCGCCCGAGGAGCTCGTCTGGCACCGGCTCTTCATCAGCGAGCGGCACCGCCACGACATGGCCGACATCGCGCACCTGATCCTGTGCGTGGGCCATCTGTTCGACTGGCGGCGGCTGATCGACAAGACCGGCGAGCACTGGCCGCTGCTGCTGTCGCAGCTGCAGATGTTCCGCTACGTCTATCCCGGCTACCGCGACCAGGTGCCGCGCTGGGTGCTGCGCGAGCTGATCGAGCGCGCCGAGCGCGACTCCGCCCTCCCCGCGGCCCAGGACGCGGAGCACGACCACACGCGCGGCACGCTCATCTCGCGCTTCTCCTTCGCCATCGACGTCAACGAGTGGGGCTTCCGCGACCTGCGCGAGGAGTACATCCGCAAGATGGAGGAGCACCCCGACATCGTGGCGCTGGTGGAGAGCGACGTGTGGCAGGAGCGGGCCTCCTTCGCCGAGGAGGAGGAGTCGGAGCTGGTGCCCAATCCGGAGGAAGCGGGGGGATGACGGACGGGACGACGCTGGCCCGGGGCGAGCCGATCTCCGACCGCCGCCAGGCGGACCGGCGCCGCGGCGACCGCAGGAGCCGCCGGGTGCGCCTGGCCGCCGTGGGCGACTTCCACTGCGGCGAGGAGGACGCCGGGCGCTACCGCGAGCTCTTCGCGAAGGTGAACGACGAGGCCGACGCGCTGCTCCTGGCCGGCGACCTCACGCGGCGCGGCACCCCGGCCGAGATGAAGGTGGTGGTGGGCGAGCTGGCCGACGTGAAGGTTCCCATGCTGGCCGTGCTCGGCAACCACGACCACGAGTCGGGGCACGTGGCCGAGGCGCTCGCCATCCTGCGCGAGCGCGGCGTGCACATGCTCGACGGCGAGCCGTACGAGCTGAACGAATGGGTGGGCGTCGCCGGGGTGAAGGGGTTCATGGGCGGCTTCGGCCGCTACACGCTCACCGCCTTCGGCGAGGCCGAGACCAAGGCCTTCGTGGGCGCCACGCTCGAGGAGGTGCAGCGGCTGGAGTTCGCGCTGCGCCGCCTCTCCACCCCCATCCGCGTGGTGCTGATGCACTACTCGCCCGTGCTGGACACGGTGAGGGGCGAGCCCGAGCAGATCCTCCCCTTCCTGGGCAACGACCGCCTGGTGGAGCCGATCGACCGCTTCCGCCCCGCGGTCGTCTTCCACGGCCACGCCCACCACGGCACCTTCCGCGGCGCCACGCCGGGCGGGGTCCCCGTCTTCAACGTGTCGCACGTGCTGCTGAAGAGCGAGGGCGTGGGCGAGATGTACTTCGTCTACGAGATCCCGCTCCCCGCCGAGGACGCCGCCGAGGAGGAGGAGGAGGAGGCCCGCGCCGCCACCCCCGCCGGCGACTGAGCGCCTGGCGTCGCCTGCGTGGCCTCTTTTGCGCCGTCGCTTGTGAGCGGCGGCGCTTCCCATTATCCTTCGGCAGGCGCAAACCGATCACTCCGAACGGTCGTCCCCAATGAATCCCGCGTGGAAGCAGAAGCAGGAAGAGTTCGACGAGGCGGAGTACGATCCCGATCTGCTCGAGTTGAAGCGCTGTGCCGAAGAGGCTGGCGTGAAGGTGCAGATTCCGAAGCGCGGTGGGGGACGTGGCTCGAGCCGGAGCCGCTACCGATCGACGCCGACGTGATGAGCAGGTTCGTCGTGGAGCTTCGCCGTAGCGGCCGCCTCTGAGCGGTTCCACCTTCAGCCATGGCCTCGTATCGAAATGGGGCGAAGCATCTGACCGGTCGCGGGATGAATCGGGATTCATCTCTCTCACACTCAGAACAGCCATGGAACCGGCACGGAAGAGAATTGAGCCCGCTCCGGCGGCGGAACCGGAATCCGAGCTTCCGGCGGATTTGCTGGAGCTGAAGCGGAGGGCGGCGGCGCGGGGCTTCACCATCCACCTCCCCACCCCCGGGGCCAAGTGGAGCGACTGGGAGCCGATCGACGTCGGCGAATCCGCCAGTGACATCGTGATCAGAAATCGCGGCAAGGAACCGTGAGGAGCTACTTTCTGGACTCCTCCGCGGTCGCAAAGCTGTACTTGATAGAGCCCGGATCGAAACGAGTCAGGGACATGGTGCGAAGCGCCAGATCATCCCCCTCATCGACACAGGTTTACATCTGCGACCTCGCGCATCCGGAAGCCGCCTCCGCCTTGCGCCAGATCGCGGATGGCCCGGATGCGTCGAAGCGCGGGATCGGGAGTCTTGAGCGCAAAACACTCCCGCTCGCCCTCGCGAACGACCTCCATAGCGGCGGCGTGCTCATCGTCGGTGAATCTTCGCAGGTCATGTTGGCCGCCGCAGCGTTGGTCTGGAAACACCGACTCAAGGGAGCGGATGCGGTCCACCTCGCGGCCGCGATGGAGTTCCAGGCCTTGCTCCCGTGGGGGACGGAGTTCTACTTCGTCGGCGCGGACAAGCAGCAGAACGCCGCCGCCGAGGCCGAGGGGCTGGAGGTGATCGACCCGAACGTCTAGCGCCTCATCCCCACTTCTCCAGGAAGCGCATGAGGGCGGCCTCCTCGGGGTAGTAGCGGGCCGCGGCGCCGCCGTCGGGGCGGGGGGCCTCGCGCATGAGCGGGGCGATCGTCTTCCCCTCCAGGTAGCCCTCGAACACGGCCGGGTGGATGTACGCCGAGCGGCAGACCGCCGGGGTGTTCCCCAACTCGCTGGAGACCAGCTTGCAGGCCAGCACCACGTTCCTCTTCGCCTCCTTCTCCGACTGCGCCGGCCCCAGGTCCGCCAGGATGGTGGCCGCGCGCACCGTGCCCCCCCAGGTGCGGATGTCCTTCGAGGTGTAGTGCTCCCCCAGCACCTCCCGCAGGTAGCCGTTCACGTCCGCCGCGGTCACGTTGCGCACCTTCCCCTCCTCGTCCACGTACTTGAAGAGCCGCGGCCCGGGGAGCTTCATGATCTCGCGGATCACCTCCACCAGCGGGGTGTCGGCCACCACGTGCCGGGCGTCGATCGACTTCTTCCCCACGTAGCGGAAGAAGAGGTCGTCGCCCTGGATGCGCAGGTGCTTCTTGCGCAGCGTCGCCAGCCCGAACGTCTTGTTGCGCACCGCGTACTTCTCGCTCCCGATGCGGAAGAAGCCGCGCTGGATGAGGCGGACGACCGTCGCCAGCACCTTCCGGCGCCCCAGCCCCGGCTGCTTGAGGTGCTCCTCCGTCGTCTCGCGCAGGCGCGGCAGGTCGCGGGCGTAGTGCAGCAGCTTGCGGTACTTGCGCCGCGCGCCGCGCCGCACGAAGTCGGGGTGGTAGCGGTACTGCTTGCGCCCCGCCGCGTCCTTGCCGGTGACCTGGACCTTCGACTGCGGGTCGGGGGAGATGCGGACGTCGGTCCAGGCGGGGGGGATCACCAGCCTGCGGATGCGGGCGAGCGCGGCCGGGCTGCGCAGCGGCCTGCCGTCCGCCCGCAGGTAGCCGAACCCTTCCTCGGGTGTCCCCACCCGCCGCCACCACCGTACTTCGCCGGCCTGTGTCGCCATGGGGGCCGTCCCGATTCAAGGAGCGTTCCGCGGACGATGGGAATCCCCGCTCCGCATCAAGAAAAACCCCCTCGCCGGCGTCCGCGAGGGGGTCGGTTCGCATCCGTGGACCGGCGTCAGGGCATCGGCTTGAGCACGCCGCGCTCGATGGCCGCCTCGGCGGGGGTGGGGACCGCGTAGTACGGCTCGCCCATGCGCGTGGCGAGCTGGCGGATGCTGTCGGCCAGCAGGTTGTAGCGGTCGGCCGCCCCGTTGTAGCGCGCCTGGACCTCCTGCCAGTCGCGCAGCCTCGCGTTGCGCTCGGTCACGTGCAGGTTGTAGCGGGCCAGGTCGCGCTTGTAGCGCGCGTACAGGTCGGGCGGCAGCGTGCCGTCATGGGCCAGCAGGTTGTAGCGCTGCAGCGAGCGGTGCTCCCGCTCCAGCCCCGCGTCGTGCGCCTGCACCACCGCGCGCATGCTGTCCGAGGCGGCGCGCAGCACCACGATGTCGGCGCCGGCCGTCACCAGCTGCTCGCGCATCCCCTTCACCGCCACGCGCTCCTCGCCGTACGCCAGCCACCGGTACACCTGCTCCGACAGCTTGACGCCCGCGATCACCAGCAGCAGGAAGAGCAGCGGGTGCAGGCGCTTCATGGCGGGCCCGGGCGGGCGGCGCGGGCGCCGGACGGCTTCGGCATGGCGAACTCCGTGGCGGATGCTGCGTGGAGAGTGGAAGATGCGGGCGCCGCGCCGCGCGAGCAAGCCGAGAGGCACTGATTCCATTGCGGAGGACCGTTTCGGGATCGAGATCCGTAACTGAACGTCTCCCACGGAATCAACGGAGTCAACGGAGATCTGCGGGGTCTCCGTTGACTCCGCGTGAAGGCCCTTCCGGGGGAAATCCGGAAGTAATCCCGGGAATAATGAGTATCAGCGGCCTGAACGGGCCGGGCGGGGGATGGCGGAACCGCGTCGGAACACGCGAACGGCGGGTGAAACATCCGTCCCGGTGGCATGCAACGTGCTGCTGGCAGGGGGTCCGTTTCGCTTCCGCAACCTGTTGCCATAGAGCGACTTAGCACCCGACGAGGAGGACCGCGATGCACGCAGCCAGGAGACGCCCCCCGCCCCCGTGGGAACGCGGCACGCACGCCCCCGTCCACCCCGTGGGCCGCGCGCAGCGCCGCTTCCCCGAGCACGCCGGCACCTCCGCGCACCCGCGTTACCGCCGCGCCTACGACGGCGCCGGCGACCACCGGGTGAGCGAAGGCGTCCGCCTGCGCCGGCGCGGGTCCTCTCCGCTGGACCGCATCCGGCGCAACCCGGTGCGGCACGGGCTGATCGGCCTCTCCATCGCCGGGGCGGCGGCGCCGCTGGCGGTGGCGCGCTACCACTCGATGCGCGTGGACCCCTCGCACGAGCAGCAGCTCCACTTCGTGCCGCAGGTGCTCCCCATGAGCGACCAGGCGGTGGGCAACGCCTGGCGCCAGGCCACCACCGAGATCGCCGAGGAGAAGACCTCGGCGCGCGACACGGTGATCCAGGAGAAGATGGAGCGCTACAAGGACCTGGGCCTCGACCGCGAGCTGGCCGAGACCATCTACGACCTGGCGCTGCAGGAAGACATCGACCCCGACGTGGCCTTCGGGATGGTGCGCACCGAGAGCGAGTTCAAGACCAGCGCCACCAGCCACGTGGGCGCCATCGGCCTCACGCAGCTCATGCCGTCCACCGCGCGCTGGCTGAAGAAGGACGTCACCGTGCAGGACCTGCGCGACCCGAAGACGAACCTGACCATCGGGTTCAAGTACCTGCGCGAGCTGATCGACAAGTACGACGGCGACGAGCGGCTGGCGCTGCTGGCGTACAACCGCGGCCCGGGGACGGTGGACCGCGTGCTCAAGCGCGGCGGCGACCCCGACAACGGCTACGCCGAGGCGGTGATCACCGGCGAGGGCGTGCACCGGTAGGAAGTGCGAGAGTGCGAGAGTGCGAGAGTGCGAAAGTGACTGAATCGCCGTCACTTTCGCACTCAGCACTTTCGCACTGCGGTCCTGGGCGTGTCCCTCCGCTGCGCTCCGGGCCGGGCTGCGCGCGCGGTAGGGCACGATACGACCGTGCCCAACCGCGCCGGGCCACCGCCGCGACGAAACCCCGTGTCGCGGCGGAGTCCCGGCCCTCCGGGCGCGCATCCCTCACGCAACTGCAGGGACAGGAACAGGTTACACGGAAAACCAGCCCCCGCACACCGATTCCCTGTCGAGTCCACCTCTCCCAAACCTGGGGCCCAAACCTGGGAGAGGGTTGCCGCTCCAAGGCGGCGGGTGAGGGCCTCCCCGCGCGGCACCCATGCCTGCCGCAGGGCGCGGAAGCCTCTCGCACGACCGTCCCGCCGCGCAGCGCCGAAAACGAAGCGAGCCGGGGCATGGCTGCCGCCGGCTCGCGAAGGTAGGGCAGAGAGGCGTCGGCGCGGGTGTCGTCCGAGGCTCGGGAACGGGGGGGGGGCACATCCACCTGCAAATCGGTGGCGAAACGATATCCGCCCCCGGGCGAAGCTGGAACGTCCCGGGGGCGGATGCGCGATCTGCTGCCGTGATACCAGTTTGCAGAGAAATGTTCTGTTCTGGATTCGATTCCACTACAAATGGTCTCACGCAGAGGAAACAGAGGTAGCAGAGGAAAACCGCGGCGGCGATGTGTTCTCTGCTTCCTCTGCTCCCTCTGCGTAAGACATGCGGTTCTTCGGCTTGAATCCTGAACGATGCTCGGGAAAATGGTATGAGCCGTAGCAGTCGCGGGGCGGACGGAGCGCGCGGAGAAAACTTTGTTCCCGAGTGGCGTGCCTACATGCTCCCCAGCGCCGCCGGCCGCTCGCCGACCTCGGCCAGCAGCTCCATCAGCCCCAGCGCGGTCTCCAGCATCCGGCCGTCCGCGTCGTGGTCGGGGTCGTACGCCGTGACGGCCGCCGCCGCGATCGGCACCCGTTCGGCGATCGTGCTCACGGCCTCGCGCACCCCGTCCGCCGACAGGCCGCCGGCCACGGCGAAGGCGTTGGCGCGCCCCGCGGCGGGGTCGAGCACGTCCAGGTCCAGGTGCAGGTAGACGCGCGAGACGCGCCGCGCCAGCGCCTCCAGCCGCGCCAGGGCGCCCTCGGGCCCGCGCTCGCGCACCTCGTCGGCGCGCACCAGCAGGATGCGCGAGTGCTCCAGCAGCCGCGTCTCGCCCTCGTCCAGATCGCGCGCGCCCACCAGCGCCACCCGCTCCTCCGGCACCGGGACGAAGTCCGCCACCGAGGCGGCGAGCGTCCTCCAGCACCGGCCGATCACCGTGGCCAGCGCCATCCCGTCCAGGAAGCCGCTGGCGGTGGTCTCGGGGGTGTTGAGGTCGCCGTGCGCGTCGAGCCAGACCACGCCCGTGTCCCCCGTCCCCAGCCCCGCCAGGATGCCCAGCGCGGCGAAGCAGTTCCCCGAGAGCACCAGCGGGAAGCTCCCCCGCCCGCGCGCCGTCCGCACGGTCAGGGCGACCGAGCGCGCCAGCTCGAACGCCGTGGCCACCTCCGCGCGGAAGTCGGGGCGCGCCTCCACCACCGTCTCGCGCACGTCGCCGTCGACGGCGCGCAGGCGCTCCGTCGCCCCGTTCTCCGCCAGCCAGAGCGGCCCGCGCCCCATCCGCGCCCCGCGCACCGCCGAGTCGTACGGCACCTGGATCAGGTCGATCGCCATCGTCCCTCCCCCTCCCTCGCCTCGTTCTCCGGTCTGACCCCCGCACGCGGGATTCGCGCCGTCCGCGAGCAGTCGAGCCGTTCGGAACCAGATCCGAAATGCCTCACGCAGAGGAAGCAGAGGTAGCAGAGGAAAACCCCAACAGATGAAACTCACACAGCAGACGTTCGACAGTCGGAGCTACACGCAGGAAACCAACTTGGCGCCAGTGCTAGCTTTTTTCAGCCTAAAACGTTGGATTCGCTGAAAATCTGTTGTACATGGATTTTCTGCAGAGGTTGACCGCAGCAGGATTTCTCCTATCCTGTTGCACGTAGACGTCAGTGAGGTCGCCTCACACGCGAAGAGTGCCTCCGACGTCGATTCTCTCCAGCGACGGAGAGCGAGGTACGGAGGGGGCCAACGCGTGCATCCTGCG
>DASVWD010000198.1 GCA_036389795.1 Longimicrobium sp. | reverse complement strand
TCAAGGCTCCAGAGGAGCGGGTTCTCCCTCCAGACGCATCTGAGACGCTGCTCAGGCCGCTCACCCCGAATTTCGCGTCTCGCTCTTCTTGAAAACCGTCGCAACTCCCAGTCGCGGAGGTTTTCACACGGTCTGGGCCCGGCCACACCGGAACCGGCATCCGCCCGGATGACGGCAGGGCCGAAGGATCTACTCGCCCTGGCAGGTGGGCGCGGTAGCGGCACGGATGCCCGCTTGCCCTCGTCCTTCCCCCGTTCGACCGGATTCGGTATGAGCCTGCGCGCCGCGGGCGCCGCGCGCAAGAGAAATCGGGCGCGGACCCGCCGGCCCGCGCCCGATTTCCTCTTGCCGACGTGCGTCTCAGCTTTCCGGGCAGCAGAACGCGTCGGTCGCGATGCAGCTCGGGTTGCAGGAGAGCGGACAGGTCTCCTCGCACGAGTAGTAGCAGGTGGGAGCGGCCGTGGCGCACGGCATGCCCGGACGCGACTCGTTCCCGTGCACGGTGCCGCGCTCGCCGTCGGAATCGGCGGCGGTCTCGAAGGTCTCGACCCGCAGGTCGTCCAGTTCCAGCTTGAGCTTCATGGGGGTGGCTCCCGGGAAAAGTGGTGGAGCGCTTCTCCGATCGATCAGTGGATCCGGCGCTCAGGAATCGCAGACGACGCAGCTGTTGCCGCACGTCTCCATCAGGTAGTGGCAGGTGGGGTTGCACGACAGCCCGCAGGTGCCCTCGCACGACCACTCGCAGGTGGGGTCGTAGGTGGCGACGCACGGGGCGCTGTTGCACACCTCCGTCTCGCACCCGGGCGAGGTCTGCTCCAGCGCGCGCACCGTCCCGCGCTCGCCGGAGTCCGCCGGGGTGGTCTCGAAGGCGTCCACGCGCAGGTCGTCGAGGTTCAGCTTCAGCTTCATCGGGAAGGATCTCCAGCATGGGTGGGGGAAAGAGCCCGCGCGCTTCGGCCGGAGGGTGTACCGGCGCGGAGTGACGAAAGCGTCGGGAGGTGAGTGGAGGGCGCGTGAATAGATGCGCGCGCCGGACCCCGGGCGCAAGGAAGCCGGGCGCGGGCCGGGCCGGCCCGCGCCCGCTCGTCAGCACACCGGGAAGGTGCAGGTGTCGCCGTACGTGCAGCCGGGCTGACAGGTCTCGCACGTCATCCCGCAGGTGTCGTCCCACGTGTGCGGGCATCCGTCCGGGCCCGACAGGCACCCCGACTGGGCGCAGGTCTCCAGGCACGTCGCCTCGTTCGCCCGCACGGTGCCGCGCTCCTTCGCCGCCGCCCTGGCGGTCGCGAAGGTCTCGACCCGCAGGTCGTCCAGCCTCAGCCTGAGCTTCATGGGATTTACTCCTGAGGAAGGTGGCGCGCTTCTCCGGAGAGGTTCCGTCGACGTGAGCGCACGCGCCGCCGTGACCCGGGTGGATCATCCGCGCGGTGGCGCGTAGGGGATGGACGATGGAATGGATGCGGGCGGCGGGGCGCGCGGTCAAGGAAACATCACGCCCCCATCGAGTGAGACCTCGCCCAAAGCCCTTCTCTCACGCGAGCAGCGATCGGCGGAGGTGTTCCTCTGCTACCTCTGCCGACTCTGCGTGAGACCTGTCGTTTCCGTGGATGGCGTGATCAGCAGCCGGCCAGCGGGACGCAGCCGATCTCCTTGAACTCGTGCGGCTCGATCTGGATGGTGAGGTGGCCCAGGCCGAAGCGGTCGTGCAGCACGCGGTGCAGCTCGGCCAGGATCTCGTCGGCCGGGGGGCGGGCGCCCGCCTCGCCCACCACCACGTGGCCGCTCATGGCGTCCATCCCGCTGGTAATGGTCCACACGTGCAGGTCGTGCACCCCCTCCACGCCGTCCACATCCAGCATCGCCTGCCGCACCACCTCCAGGTCGATGTGCTTGGGCGTGCCCTCCAGCAGCACCGCCACCGACTCCTTCATCAGGTGCCAGGCGCTGTAGACCACCAGCAGCCCGATGAGCGCCGACACCGCCGGGTCGGCCCAGTACCAGCCGTACGCCCAGATCAGCACGCCGCCCAGGATGGCGCCCACGCTCCCCAGCGCGTCGGTGAGCAGGTGCAGCCAGGCGCCGCGCACGTTCAGGCTCTCGTCCTTGCCGCCGTGCAGCAGCGCGATCCCCAGCAGGTTCACCACCAGGCCGCCGGCGGCGATCCAGAGCAGCAGGGCGCCTTTCACCGGCTCGGGCTCCCGCAGCCGCTGGTACGCCTCGAAGAAGATGTAGAGCGAGATGCCGATCAGCGTGGCCGCGTTGGCGAGCGCGGCCAGGATCTCGGTGCGGTAGTAGCCGAAGGTGCGCTGCGGCGTGGCGGGCCGCTGCGCGATCCAGATGGCGAAGAGCGAGAGCCCCAGCGCGCCCACGTCGGAGAGCATGTGCCCCGCGTCGGCCAGGAGCGCCAGCGAGTTCGCCATCACCCCGCCGACGAGCTCGGCCACCATGTAGGCCGCCGCCAGCACCAGCGTGACGGTCAGCCGCCGCCGGTTGCGCTCCCCCGCGGAGGCGTGCCCGTGGTGGCCATGGGAGTGGCCGTGCCCGTGGTGATGGTGGTGCCCTGCGCCCATGTGTGGTGAGATCGGAGCCTGGATCGCCGCCCTGCCGCGCGCCCCGCGATGCAAACAGGGTGCGCGACGGAGCGAATCTCCCGTTGAATCTAACGCAAGCCCGCGGAAGAGCGGCATCCTCCGGCGAGACGACGAAGGCCGGCGCCCGCAGTAGCGCCGGCCGCCGGATGCGCCGCCGGATTGGGCAAAACTGCTGATCTCACGCAGAGTCAGCGGAGTCAGCAGAGAAACCCCTCGGCTAACTCTGCCGACTCTGCGTGAGATCTGGTGTTGTTTCGGTCGCCGGGGTAGGCTCGGGCGGGGGCGGGCCCTTCCGGATGCCGCGCACCAGGAAGAAGATCCCCGCCAGCACCATCAGCAGGCTGAGCGTCTGCCCCATGGTGAGCGGCCCCAGCACGGTGCCCACCGGGTCGCCCGGACCGGTGAACTGCACGTCGGGCTGGCGGAAGAGCTCCAGGAAGGAGCGGATCGCCCCGTAGCAGACCAGGAAGAGCCCGCCGTACGCCCCGTCGCCCCAGCGCACGCCGCGGCGCCGGTGCCAGGAGTACACGGCCCAGAGGACGAGCCCGGTGAGCGCCCCCTCGCCCAGCGCCTCGTAGAGCTGCGAGGGGTGGCGCAGCGGCACCTGCTCCTTCACCGCGTCCCACGCCCCCAGCTGGTACGCCCGCTCGATCGCCCGCTCCTTCTCGCGCAGGCTCGCCGCCTGGATCCCCAGCAGCCGGAGCGCCTCGGGGTCGGTGGGGAAGCGCATGGCCCACGGCACGTCGGGGCCCGCCACCCGGCCGAACAGCTCGCCGTTGATGAAGTTGGCCACCCGCACGGCGAAGATGCCGGGCGTCACCCCCAGCGCCAGCGCGTCGCCCACGTTCAGGAAGGCCGTCTTCTGCCTGCGGGCGAAGTACCACCCGCCGGCCAGCGCGCCCAGCAGCCCCCCGTGGAACGACAGGCCGCCTTCCCAGATGCGGATGATCCGCAGCGGGTTGGCGGCGAAGCTGGCGAAGTCGTAGAAGAGGATGTAGCCGATGCGCCCGCCCAGGATCACCCCGATCACCAGCGCGAAGATCAGGTCGCCGACGGTGCCGGGGTCCACGCGGAAGAAGCCGGCGCGGGCCAGGCGGCGCAGGATCAGGTAGCCCACCCCGAACGCCACCAGGTACCCCAGCCCGTACCACCGCACGTCGAGCGGTCCGGGGAGGTCGAGGGCAACGGGGTCGATCCGCGGGAAGGGGATCTCGAGGAGGGCCGCGAGCGCGAGCATCGGCGGACGGACGCTCAGGTCCCGCGGCCCGGGGACTGCCGAAGGGCCGGCGTCACCGCGGCGGGGCGGCGGCGCCGGCGGCCGCGCGCGCCTCGCTCTCGGTGATGCGCAGCTGGATGATGCCGCGCTCCAGCGACCCCTCCTCGGTGGTGTCGAGGATGCGGCGGTACAGCTCCAGCGCCCCACGCCAGTCGCCCGCCTGCTCGCGCAGGAGCGCCGCCTGCTGCAAGGCCTCCTGCTTCTGGTAGCTCAGGTCGCTCTCGTCGGCCGCCTGGATGTAGGTGGCGATCGCCTGCGCGCGCTGGTTGGCGGCCGCCTGCGCCGCGCCCAGCAGGCTCTTCCCCTGGTACGAGAGCGGCCCGTCGCCGTCGGCCACCGGGCGAAGGGCCTGCATGGCCTGGTTCGCCTGGCCCCGCTTCAGGTACTCCTCGGCCATGCGCAGCCGCGCCGCGTCGGCCTCGGGGGTGCCGGAGTACTGCTTCGCGAAGCTGTCGAGCCGGCGCAGCGCCGCGGCCCCGGTGTCGGCCGCCATCGCCGACTGCAGCTGCAGGTAGTCGCGGGCGGCGCGGCCGGCGCGGGCGGAGCGGTCGAACTGGTAGTACAGGAAGGCGCCCACCACCACGAGGGCGACGGCCGCCGCGATCATGATGGTCGTCGCGTTCTTGCGCGCCCACGCCGCCATCTCGGCGGCGCGCATCATCATGGCGTCGTCGGGATCGACGGCGCGGCGGGTCTCACGGCGGGCGACGGAGGAAGCCATGCGTTCTGCCTGCGGTTGCGGCACGCGGCGCCGGGTGGCGCCGGAAACCTGTTGATCCGGGAAATACGAAGCGCGTGCGCACCCCGGGCGAAGGGGTGCGCACGAGCCTGTAAAACTATCGCCTGCAAGGGAGATGTGTCAACCGGAGCTACGGCTCGACGAGCCGCCCCCCGGTGTCATCTCGCGCGCGTGCGCCTGCCACGCGGCCATCTCTTTTCTTCCTGCACTATTGTCCAGACTGCCGCGCCCGCCTGCACCATCGCCGCAATCGCGGCAACCATTTCCCAAGTCATCCGTCCCCTCCGGTTTGGGTTACTGACCGAACACCCGTTACCGCTAGGAACCTTCAACCTTGGGATTAAGAGTCCCCTATCCTGCCATTTGCCATGTTGGCTACGACGCATGGCGGAGAAGCGCACATATCGAGCCGTTTCAAGCTAGCCCGCTATCTACGCCCAGGAGCTACGCGCCCCGCCCACCCCTCCCGCGTCCGCGCCGGCCTCCATCCTCTCTGCGGTCGTCCCGCCCGCGATCCTCGCGTCGGCCGCCGCGGCCCTCGGCTTCGTCCCTGGTCCCGGTGGGGTGGCACTCGACGCAGTTGCGGAAGTCGGTGATCCCTTCGTCCAGGTGCTCCTCGCGCACGCGCGCCGGGGCGTGCTCGTGGCAGCCGTAGCAGGTGTAGGTGCGGAAGCTCGGCATGTCCTGGTGGCACGTCCGGCAGGCGACCATCCCCCCGCCGCCGTGGTCCAGCGGGAAGGCGTGCTCGAAGTCGGCGTCCTCCCATCGCCCGGTATTATGGCAGGTGGCGCAGTCGGTGCCGAAATCGCCCCGGTGCGCGTCGTCGCCGCGGTGGCAGCCGGCGCACGTCTCCGGCGCGCCCGCGAACGCCGCGAAGGTCCGCACGCCCGTGTGGCAGGCGGCGCACCGCGTCCGCACGTGGCTGCCGGTGAGCCGGAAGCCGGCGGTGTCGTGCCGGAAGGCGGAGAAGCGGTCGCTCCCCTCGTGGCAGGCCCGGCAGGCCGTCCCCCAGTCCCGCACGTGGGTGGCGACGAACTCCGCCTGGTAGTCGCGGTGGCAGGATTCGCAGGTCGCCTCGGCGAAGCGGAACGTCTCGCGGCCGTGGCAGTCCGAGCAGGTGAAGGTCCGCCCGTCCGCGGTCTCCCGGTGAACGGCGAGCGCGAAGCCCAGCCGCTCGTGCGGGAAGCCCTCGCCGTCGAACTCGGTGAGGACGGCGCGCGGGCCCCGGTGCTCCACGTGGCAGAAGAGGCAGCGCTCCGCGTCCGGCAGGATGCCGTGCAGCTTCGTGGTGTCGCCCAGCTCCGCGCGGACCTCGCGGTGGCAGTCCAGGCAGCGGTCCGCCATCCGCCCGCCCCCGAACGGCGGCGCGTGGCAGGCGCCGCACGCCGGGACCTCCGCGTGCGAGGCCACGCCGCCCAGCCGCCCGCCCCCCGCGCGGCCGGCGTGCAGCCCCCCGGGGCTGAGGATGCCGCCGCCGGACGCGGCCCACGCCGCCAGCGCCCCGACCGCCGCCACGGCCGCCGCGCCGAGCGCCCAGCGCGTGAGGGACGAGGACGCGGGCACGGCCGGTCAGCGCAGCAGGGTGGCGTAGTACAGCGCCGCCACGACGTGCACGATGGCGAGCACGAACATGGCGGCCGCGACGGGGACGTGGAGCAGGTACCAGAACGAGAGGACCCGCCGGATGCCGCGCGGCTCCGCCGCCGCGGGCGAGGCGGCCAGCTTGGGCGCGGCGGTGTAGGCGAAGCGCCCCACGCAGCCGCTGGCGACGACGACCAGCACCAGCAGGGCGAGGACGCCGGCCAGGCCGCGGAACTCGAAGGCGGTGTGGAGGAGGACGAGGTAGGGGCCCACCAGGCCGGTGAAGACGTGCGCCTGCAGCCAGCGCCGCATCGGCCCCCACCCCTCGCGGTGCACGTTCTTGCGCCAGGTGTAGCCGGCTTCCGCGAAGAGCATCAGCAGGAAGCCGATGATCCCGAGTGTGTGGCCGAAGAGCCCGCTGGCCGGCGGGGGCCCGTCCAGCGCGAAGGGCACGTAGACGGCCGTGGCCAGGGCGATGAACCCCAGCGCCAGCCAGAGCTCAGTGGGCCGCCGCGCGGACGCCGTACCGTTCGTCATGGAAGGCCAGCAGGCGCTCGAGCGCCGCCTCGGGGCGGGCGACGCACTCGGCCCGGATCGGGGAGACGTCCACCCGGTCGGCCACCAGGCGGGCCAGCGGGTACGAGAGGGCCTGCGAGCCCATCACCAGCGCGCCGGCCACCGCGCGCTCGTCCAGCATCACCCGCACGCGGTCGACGCCGTGGCGGTCCTGCACCACCACGGCGGGCCCGCTGGCCGTCCACGACTCGCTCTGGCCGCGCGTCATCGTCACCATGTCGGGGTCCTTCCCGCCGCCCACCGCGCCGATCACCGTGGTCACCAGCCCGGCCAGGCGGGTGACGTTCATCGGCACCGCCTTGCGGTACGGCTCCGCCGCGCCGGCCAGGTTGAGCCCCGCCGCCCGCCCCATCGCCAGCGCCGAGCTCCACAGCGCGTCCAGCTCGGACCGGCCGGTGGCCGGGTCGCGCACCTGGGCCACGTCGCCCGCGGCGAAGACGTCCGCCGCGCCGGTCTCCAGCAGCTCGTTCACCACCACCCCGCGGTCCACGGGGATCCCCGCGTCCCGCGCCAGCTCCAGCCGGGGGCGGATGCCCACCGCCACGGCCAGCAGGTCGCACGGCACCCGCTCGCCCGCGGCGGTCTCGACGGCGATCAACTGCCCCCGCTTCCCCAGCGCCTGGCGCACCTCGGTGCGGCGGTGCAGGACGACGCCCTCGGCCTCCAGCCGCCCCTCCACGATCGCCGATTCGACGGGGTCGAGCACCTTGGACCAGTAGCGGTCGCCGCGCAGGAAGTAGTGGACGCGCACCCCGCGCGCGTGCAGCCCCTCCACGATCTCCAGCGCCGTGCTCCCGCCGCCCACCACCACGGCGCTCCGCCGCTTCTTCGCCAGCTGCAGCAGGCGGCGGGCCTGGTCCAGCCCGTCGAGCCGCAGCACGCCCTCCAGCTCGGCGCCGGGGAACTCCGGGGGGATGGAGACGGCGCCCGTGGCCAGCAGGAGGCGGTCGTAGGGGAGGGCGCGCCCGTCTTCCAGCGTCAGCCGGTGCGCGGCGGGGTCCAGCGCCGCGGCCCGGGCGTGGATGCGGGTGAGGCCGAGCGCGGCGACCTCGGCCGGGGTGCGCACGTACAGCTGGCGCTCGGGGACGGAGCCGGTGAGGAGGTACGCCAGGCCGGGGCGGGAGTAGAACGGGTGCGGCTCCTCGCCCACCAGCGTGATCTCGGCGGACGGGTCGCTCTCGCGGACGGCCTCGCACGCCGAGAGCCCGGCGATGCCGGTGCCGACCACCACGTAGCGCCGCATCACGCCGCGCCGCCGGGGCGGTGGAAGCTCAGCACCCCGCGCGGGCAGCGGGCCACGCACTCGCCGCAGAGGATGCAGTGGCTCTCCAGCACCGGCATCGCCCGGCGCGAGTAGCTCCGCACGTCGATCCCCACGGGGCAGTTGTACGAGCAGATCCCGCACTGCACGCAGCGCCCCGCCACCGACTCCACGTAGCTCCCGGCGAGCAGCCGCAGCCGCTCCGCGTCGGTCGGCAGCGGCCCGCGCTGGCCGGGCACGGTCCCGCTGCCGACGATGGTGACCACCTGGCCGGCGGCGTCTCTCCCTTCGCCCGGCCCGGGGAGCCGCGGGGCCGCGGCCGTTTCCGGCGCGGCCTCCGGCCGCGGGGCGGGAGCCGCCGGCCCGCGGCGCAGGAAGGGGATCATCGGCCGACGGCTTCCGAGTGGATCTGGACGGACGTGATCGGGATCAAAGCTACTCCGTGGTGTGCGGCGCCCCCGGGCGCTGCGGACTGCACGCCCGGGGTCTCCTCGCCGCTGCTGAACATCTGGTTTGGCAGGAGGGAGTCTACACGGATCGTGCCCGCGTGTTCGACGCCACGCGCGCGAAGCCCCTCCGGATCTTCCGGAGGGGCTTCGCGATCGGCGACGGCTCGGCTCCCGTCTACCGCGTCTTCGTGGTGTCGCGGTCGCGCCCCCCGCCCGAGCGGCCGCCGCCGGTCCCGCCCGAGCCGGAGCGGCCCTTCGACGCGCCCGTGTCCCTGTCCTCGCCGCCGCGCGCGCCCGGGGCGGCGGGGCCGGCGTCCTTCTCTTCCCCGGCCTCCTGCTCCGCCGCGCTGTCGGCCGACGTGCTGCGCTGGCCGCCGAACTCCTGCCCGCCGCGCCGCCCCTGGATGTCGCGGAAGCGCACCGGCGTCCCCGGGCGGATGCGGTCGGCCAGGAAGAGCGCGTCCCAGTTGGTCAGCCGCACGCACCCGGCCGAGGTGGCGTAGCCGATCGTCTCCGGCTTGTTGGTGCCGTGGATGCCGTAGTGCGGCGCCGAGAGCGCCATCCACACCATCCCCACGCGGTTGTTGGGGCCCGGCGGGATCCTCGCCTCGGGCTTGCTGTCGGGGACGTTGGCCAGGATCTGCGGCTGGAAGTGCCACCACGGCTTCTTGGTCACCCGCCGCACCGTGAACTGCCCGCTCGGCGAGGGGTCGTAGGTGGAGCCCAGCGTCGAGGGGAAGTGGTAGAGGATGCGCCCGGAAGCGTCCACCGCGTGCACGTAGCTGCCCTGGCCCGAGACGACGAGCTGCGCCACCTCGCCCTGCGCCCGCGCGCCCGGGTCGCGCACGTTGGGCACCCAGAGCGACTGCCCGGCCTGCAGGTTGTCGAGGTCCACGTTGGGGTTGAGCTTCTCCAGCAGCTCCGGGGTGGCGTGGAACAGCTCGCTCAGCTTCTCGGTGAGCGACTCGTAGCACGAGCAGTCCAGCTCGGCCTGCTCGTAGATGCTGTCGGGCATGGGGATGAACGGCCCCTTCACGTCCTCGGCGGTGAGCCGGTGCTGCACGGCCAGCTGCCGCGGCCGGCCGGCCGCCTCCACCAGGCGGTTGAAGGTGAGCGAGTCCACCCGCCCCGTGGTGCGCAGCCCCTCGCGCTGCTGGAAGAAGTACACGGCCTTCACCGTGTTCTTCCCCCAGCGCCCGTCCATGATGCCGGGCGAGAAGAGCGCGCGGTCCAGCAGGATCTGCACGCGCAGCACCGACGGCCCCGCCACGTCGCCCGACAGCGGCAGGAAGATCGGCGTGCGGTTGACCTGCTGCGGCGAGATCTGCTCCCACTTCTCGGGGTTCGGCGCCGCCGGCGCTCCACCGGTGGTGTCGAGCGAGACCACCGCGGTCCAGTCGCTGTCCAGCCGCCCCCGCTCCAGCTCCTCGGGGGTGAGCCCCACCTCGTCCGCGTACGCGAGGTCGGCCACCGAGTCGGGCGTCGCGGCCACGGCCACCCCGCGCTCGGGCCGCTCGTCGCCCCTGTTCTTGTCCACGGTGCACCCGGCGGCCAGGAAGAACCCGGTGAGCCCCGCGATCACGATCTTCTTCATCGTCAACTCTCTCTTGCGCTTAGCGTACCGCCCGGGGCGGGCGGGCGCCGCACCGAAGGCAGGAATCGGGCCGGAGGGGGAAAAGGATGAGGGGGGAGGTGCTACGGGATCGGGGAGCATGGGTAGCCCTGTCCGAAGGCGGCTGAAGCCGCGGCGACAACTGCAGCAAGCCTCGCCAGCCGGGTTCGCCGCGGGGGCAGGTCCGGAGCGGGCGAGGCTTCAACTGCGAACGGAAAAAGCAGAAGGTGCGAGAGGCGCAGACCACTCTCTCGCACCTTCTCGTATGTTGGCTCAGGGGTTCATTCCGATGTTAATCTTCACTGTGATTCGACCCCTAAATGGAGAAGTGTCTCGTGATCATCACGCTTGATCCGTCCGAGGAGTTGGAGCGCGAATTGGTGACGGAGGCTGCGCGGCTTCGGCTGTCCCTCGCCGAGTACGTCCTCCGTGTGCTCTCGGGCAACCGCATCGCTGTTGCTGGGAGCAACATGCCGTTGACGGGGCCCGAGCTGGTGGCGTTCTGGATGCGTGAGGGGGTCGTGTGTAGCCGGACCGATTCCACCGAATCGGCCGAACACGTCCGCGCACTTCGCGAGAGGGCGGAACGCCGGTCCTGAGGGGTGTGCAGGCTAAAAGCAGAAGGTGCGAGAGCCCAGGCCGCGCTCTCGCACCTTCTCGTCTGTCGGTAACCGGACCGGACTACGATCCCGCCGCGGCGCTGTCCGGCTTAACGGGCGCCGGGGCAGGGGCGGGGGCCGGCGCGGGCGTGGGTGTCGCCGGCGCCGGAGTCGGAGCAGGGTTCGCAGCGGGCGCGGCCGGCTTCGGTGCCGGCGGCGTCTCGCGCTTCGCGGAGTCGGGCTGCGCGGGCGCCCGCGAGGTGTCGCGCGGGGCGGCGGCCGTGGTGTCGCGGGCGCTGTCGGCGCGCACGCCCAGGACGCGCGGCCCGGCGGGCGCGCTCGGGGCGGCAGCCTGCGCGGCGCGGGCGGGCGCCTGCGGACGCGTGCGGGTGCCGCGGAACTGCACCGGCGTGCCCATCGGGATGCGCCTGCTCAGGAACGTCACGTCCCAGTTGGTGAGCCGCACGCACCCGGCCGACTGCGCGTAGCCGATCGTCTCCGGGCTCTTGGTGCCGTGGATCCCGTAGTGCGGCGCCGACAGCGTCATCCACACCCGCCCCACCGCGTTGTTCGGCCCCGGCGGGATCATGGCCTCGGGCTTCCAGTCGTCCACGTGCGCCAGGAGCCGCGGCTGGTAGCGCCACCACGGGTTCGGGTGCACCTCCAGCACCGTGAAGTCGCCCTCGGGCGAGGGGTCGAAGGTCGATCCCAGCGTGGCCGCGAAGTGGTACAGGATGCGCCCGCCCGCGTCCAGCGCCTGCACGTAGTTGTCGGTCCCCGACACCACCAGCGCGGCCACCTGCCCCGCGGGCGGGGCGTTGGGGTCGCGCACGTTCAGCACGTTGAGCTGGTCGCCCGCTTTCAGCCGGTCCAGGTTCACGCCGGGGTTCAGCTTCTGGAGCAGCTCCACGCGCACGTGGAAGAGCTCGGTGAGCTTCTCGGAGAGCGATTCGTAGCACGAGCAGTCCAGCCGCGCGTGCTCGTAGATGTTCCCCGGGATCGAGACGAACGGCCCCCGCACGTCGTCGGCGGTGAGCGTGTGGCGGCGGACGAGCTCCGTGGGGCTGCCGGCCAGCTCCGAGAGCCGCGCGTAGGTGGCCTCGTCGACCAC
This sequence comes from Longimicrobium sp., assembly GCA_036389795.1. Taxonomy (NCBI): domain Bacteria; kingdom Pseudomonadati; phylum Gemmatimonadota; class Longimicrobiia; order Longimicrobiales; family Longimicrobiaceae; genus Longimicrobium; species Longimicrobium sp. Next base: position 2,648 of record DASVWD010000198.1, on the reverse strand, counting down.
GCCGGTGGCGGGGAGCCCCTCGCGCGCCTGCAGCCAGTAGACGGCGTTGGTGGTGTTCTTCCCCCAGCGCCCGTCGATCATCGCGGGCGAGAAAGCCGCGCGGTCCAGCAGCACCTGCACCCGCAGCACCGACGGCCCCGCGTGCCCGCGCCCCACCGGGAGCGTGAGCGGGCCCAGGTTCACGGCCTGGGGCGAGATGTGCTCCCACTTCTCGCCGTTGGCCGCCAGCGCCCGCGCGTTGGCCGGCAGCGGCGCGGGGTTGGCCGCCGGGCGCACGGCCGGCCGCCGGGCCACGGGGGCCGCGGCCGGGCGCGCCGGGGCGGGCGCGGGCCGGCGCGAGGCGGGCGGCCGGGCGCGCGCGGCCGGCAGCGTGGTGAGCGTCGGGCGCGTCGCCGCGGCCGCGGGGGCCTGGGCGGCGGCTTCGCGAGGGGACGCCGGCAGGGAGAGGATACACGCCAGCGTCAGCGCCGCGGGCACGGCACGTCGTGGGTCGGTCATCGTCGTTGCAGGAGAGATTGCGGGGATGGTGCTGCTACGGGATGCTGGATGGGGAGGTCCGGCGGCGCACAAGATAGCGACTCCCGTCTCGGAAGGAAACAGTTTCGTGCACCCGGACCGGACGGCTGGATTGTACGCCGTCGCTCCCCGGGAGTTTCCAGGGCGTCCCGAGCGCCCATCGATGGAGGGTGAAGGCCACCCGCCCCACCTCATCATGGGAGGAGATCAGTTGACAAGTTTGGCGAAAATGGCAGATTTAGCTAATCTGCGAGCAGCATCCGAATCAGGGGAGGGGAGTATGAAAAAAGAGCCGAGAGCCCGGGGGGTGAACCGACTCTCCCAGACGACCGAGCGCACCGGGGTGGTGTCCGTTACGGCGACGGAGGCCCAGAACGAGTTCGGTCGCATTCTCGACACCGTGGCGCAGGATCGCCTCGTCATCATCACTCGGCACAACACCCCGCGGGCGGTGCTCATGTCGCTGGACAGGTTCGACGCGCTCTCACGAGCCGGAGAAGCCGTGCTTGACAGGCTCACCGGCGAATTCGACGCTTTGCTGGAGCGCATGCAAACGCCCGAAGCTCGTGCGGGTGTCAGGCGGGCGTTCGGGGCATCCCCGGATGAACTCGGCCGGGCGGCGGTAGCGGCCGCCGAGCGCCGCAGTGACGGATGACCGGGATTTTCGGCCGGCAATCCACGTGCTCGCCGGGACGAACGGAGCCGGAAAGAGCAGCGTGGCCGGTGCCGCCGTCAGGCAGAGCGGCGCCGACTACTTCAACCCGGACGAGGCCGCCCGCCGGATTCTCGCGGCGAAGCCGGGAATCACGCTCGAGGAAGCGAACAGCGAGGCGTGGTTCCAGGGAAAGCGCCTGCTGGAGCGTGCCGTGGCCGAGCGGTTGGACTTCGCCTTCGAGACGACGCTGGGCGGCGATACGATCCCGGGGCTGCTCGAAGCGGCACTGGAGGCCGAGATCGAGGTTCGGATGTGGTACGTGGGCCTCGAGAGCCCGGAACTGCACATCGCCCGCGTTCGTGCTCGGGTCGCGGAAGGTGGTCACGATATCCCCGAGACGAAGATCCGTGAGCGCTACGACCGCAGCCGGCTCAACCTGATTCGTCTGCTCCCAAGGCTGACCGAGCTTCTCGTCTACGACAACAGTGAAGAGGCCAATCCAGCCCTCGGAATGGCACCCCGGCCGAGACTCGTCCTGCACATGATCCGCGGCGCCATTGTTGACGTGTGCGATCTGGAGGATGTCCCTCGATGGGCCAAGCCGATCGTGATCGCGGCGATCCGCCTCACGCCTGAGTCCCGAGGCGCTTTCCCATGCCCGTGAGACCCGGGGCGGACGTTGCGTGAAGCGATGACGAGCAGATAACTTCGAGGCTGTTTGGAGGGATGGCAGAGCGGTTGATTGCACCGGTCTTGAAAACCGGAGGGTCGCGAGACCTCGTGGGTTCGAATCCCACTCCCTCCGCTCCTCGCCTTCGAACGCGCCCCGCGGCCGCCGCCGCCGGGCGCGTTCCGTTTTCTCGCGAGCGGCGAGCATCACGCGCTGGAGGCATCGCCCTGGTTCGGAACGGGATCGGACTCGTCTCATACCAGCTTGCAGAGGATCGTTCGGGACCGAGATCCATGACGGAATGTCTCACACGGAGGAAACGGAGTTAACGGAGAACTGCGGGGGCTCTCCGTTGACTCCGTTGACTCCGTGTGAGGCTTTTCGCCGTTCGGATCAGGATCCATCCAGAACTCTCCCTGGAAATCGGTGAGGTTTTCAGGACCTGTCTCTCGCCTGCCGGAGGGACAAAGTGAGACGCCGGGCGGGGGGGAAATGGCCCGGGCCGTGCAGCCCTTCCGCGTGGGCGGCCCTCCCGGCCGCAGGGTCCCGATTCCCCGCTCCCGCGTCCCCGATGCGCACGCCGCGACGCTGGCTCTGGATGGTGCTCGGCGCCCTGGCCGCGGCGGGGTGCGGCGGCCGGGCGGAGGCGCCCCCGCCGTGCCCGGCGCCCCGGGTCGCGCAGGAGGGGTGGCGGGCCGTCGAGCGCTACCCCCTCTCCTTCCGCCTCCCGCCGGGGTTCCGCGAGCTGGACGCGGTCTCGACCGACCAGTGGAGCCGCCGCTACGAGGCGGCCGAAGGGCCCGCGTA
>DASVWD010000197.1 GCA_036389795.1 Longimicrobium sp. | reverse complement strand
TCAAGGCTCCAGAGGAGCGGGTTCTCCCTCCAGACGCATCTGAGACGCTGCTCAGGCCGCTCACCCCGAATTTCGCGTCTCGCTCTTCTTGAAAACCGTCGCAACTCCCAGTCGCGGAGGTTTTCACACGGTCTGGGCCTCGGAATGACACGGGAGATCGGTCGATGTCAGGAATTCCGCCTTCCGAGAGCCGTTGCGTGAGGGATGCGCGCCCGACAGGGCCGGGCCGCCGCCGCCACGGGGGTATCGTGGCGGCGGTGGCCCGGCGCCGTTGGGCACGGTCGTATCGTGCCCTGCGGCGCGCGCAGCCCGGCCCGGAGCGCAGCGGAGGGACACGCCCGAACCCGCGGTTCCACGATGCCCGATGTCCGCAGACCGTGGGATGGGCGATTTTTTTCTGGTCCGGCGCCGGCGGGATCGCTACAATGGTGGACCTGCTCGTCTGGAAAACACATCCCACCGGGAGATCATGATGCGCAAGATCACGCTGCAGCTGGAATCCCTCCACGTGGACTCGTTCGCCACCACGCCGTTGCTCTCCGGCGAGGGAACGGTGGTCGCCTTCGAAGAGTGCGAGCAGACGGCCTGGTCGGAGATCCCACCCAAGACGCAAGACTGCGCGTCGAACCAGGCCACCTGCGACACGTGCCAGGGACCGAACTGCCCCCGTCCCGCCTGAGTCCTGGCGCCGGTGAAGCCCCCCGCACGTGGGCCGGTCCGCGCGAGGCGGGCCGGCCCACGTCGTTCGCCGCCCGCCGTATCTTCAGAACGCGGGGATCCCGATGATGTCGCTACCCAGGATCAGGAGCAAGGAATCCGGGGCATGGCCGGCATCCGCGCGGCTGCCGCGCCCGACCCTCGGGGCAGGGTGAGAAGACGCTTCGGCCCTGCGGCGATTCGTGCGGAAAGCGGGGTTGGCGTTGCCGGACCTCAGAACGACAGGGGCGAGGCCAGTTGATCGCCGGTGATTCCTGGCTGTTGCGTGAGGGATGCGCGCCCGACAGGGCCGGGACGCCGCCGCCACGGGGGTTTCGTGGCGGCGGTGACCCGGCGCCGTTGGGCACAGGCGTATCGTGCCCTACGGCGCGCGCAGCCCGGCCCGGAGCGCAGCGGAGGGACACGCCCCAACCCGCGGTTCTACGATGCCCGAGGTCCGTAGAGCGTGGGATGGAGGATTTTTTCTGGTCCGGCGCCGGCGGGATCGCTACAATGGTGGACCTGCTCGTCTGGAAAACACATCCCACCGGGAGATCATGATGCGCAAGATCACGCTGCAGCTGGAATCCCTCCACGTCGACTCGTTCGCCACCACACCGCTGCTCTCCGGCGAGGGAACGGTGGTCGCCTTCGAAGAGTGCGAGCAGACGGCCTTCTCGGAGATCAAACCCAGCGAGAACGGCTGCAAGACGCACATCGGGCCCTCCTGCGGAGACTCCTGCGGCTGCAAATAGCCCAACCGCCGACGCATGACAGGGACAGGACTGCCGCGACTTCCCGCCTGAGACCGATGCAGGCGAAGCTCCCTGCACGTGGGCCGGTCCGCGCGAGGCGGGCCGGCCCACGGTCGTTCGCCGCCCAGCCGCGTCTTCAGAACGCCGGGATCCCGGTGATGTCGTTGCCCAGGATCAGGCCGTGGATGTCGTGGGTGCCCTCGTAGGTGTAGACCGACTCCAGGTTGGCCATGTGGCGCATGGCCTGGTACTCCACCAGGATGCCGTTGCCGCCCAGCAGCCGCCGCGCCTCGCGGGCCACCTCGCACGCCATGTCGACGTTGTTGCGCTTGGCCAGCGACACCTGCTCGGGGCGCACCTTCCCCTCGTCCTTGAGCACGCCGAGGCGCCAGCAGAGGAGCTGCGCCCGGGTGATGCCGGTGAGCATCTCGGCCAGGCGCGTCTGCTGGATCTGCGTGGCGGCGATCGGCTTGCCGTCGAACTGCACTCTGGTTTTCGCGTAGCTCAATGCCTCGTCGTAGCACGCCATGGCCGCGCCCACTGCGCCCCAGGCGATGCCGTAGCGGGCCTGCGTGAGGCACATGAGCGGGCTCTTGAGGCCGCCGGACTTCGGCAGCAGCGCGTCGTCGCCCACGCGCACGTCCTGCAGCACCAGCTCGGAGGTGTCCGACGCCAGCAGCGAGAGCTTCCCCTTCTGGTCGCGCGCGGTGAAGCCGGGGGTGTCGGTGGGGACGACGAAGCCGCGGATCGACTTCGTGTCGTCGAGCGCGCCGGTCTTGGCCCAGACGATGGCGATGTTGGCGGTGGAGCCGTTGGTGATCCACATCTTGGCCCCGTTCAGCACCCAGCCGTCGTCGGTCTTCTGCGCGCGGGTGATCATCCCGCCGGGGTTGGAGCCGAAGTCGGGCTCGGTGAGGCCGAAGCAGCCGATCACCTCGCCGGCGGCCATGCGCGGCAGCCACTTCCGCTTCTGCTCCTCGCTGCCGAAGGCGTAGATCGGGTACATGCAGAGCGCGCCCTGCACGCTGGCGAAGGAGCGGATGCCGGAGTCGCCGCGCTCCAGCTCCTGCATGATGAGGCCGTAGCTGACGTTGTCGAGCCCCGCGCAGCCGTACTCCTCGGGGAGATTGGCGCCGAAGACGCCCAGCTCGGCCATGCCGGGGATGAGCTGCTTCGGGAGGTAGCGCCCGATGTACGCGTCGTTGATCACCGGCAGCAGGTTGTCGTCCACCCACTCGCGCACGGTGTCGCGGATCATGCGCTGCTCCTCGGTGAGCAGCGAGTCTATGTCGAAGTAGTCTACGCCCTGGAACCTGGCCATTTCCGTGGCTCGCCTCGTCTGGTCGATGGGTCAGGAAGAGGCGGGGGAATATAGGCCGGGGGAGGGTCGGGGCAAGGCGAACGGCGGGTGCGAAGTGCGAGGGTACGCGGGGACTCATCCCGATCGCCAGGATCCGTTTCGGATGAAGATCCGAATTCGAATCTCACGCGGAGCAGCAGAGCCAGCAGAGAGCTGCGATGGGTTCCTCTGCTGACTCTGCTGCTCTGCGTGCGACCATCTGGTTTTTGGATTCGAACGAGACTGGCGGACCAGCGCACTCACGCACTGCGGTTTCTACTCGATCGTGTGCCCCCCGCGGACTTCGCTCTCGGGGGTGTCGGGGCGCGCCTTGCGGCGGTCGGAGACGGACCACCAGAGGAGGATGAGGCCCAGCACGGCGAGCACCGCGGGGGCGACCGAGGGCGTGTGCGCGAAGCGGCCGATGCCGAAGCCCAGCAGCAGCCCGCCCACCACCGCGCCCAGCACGTTGATCCAGGGTGAAGCCAGGAGATCGCGCATCTATCCCGTCCGGGAGACCTTCACGCCGCGGCTGCGAACCACGTCGAACAGCACCCGCCGCGCCACCTTGAACGTGAACCACGCCAGCGCCGCGCCCAGCGCGGTCCACAAGATCACGAAGCGCGAGTCCCACATCCCGAACGCCGACAGCAGCCACACGTAGAGCGCGGCCACCAGGAGCGCCGGGAGCACCGCCAGCGCGGTGGAGCGCCGCACCACCTCGGCGCGGCACGCCTGGCAGAGCCCGTTGGCGTCGGGCTTCTCGCCCGCCACGGTGCGGCCGCAGTTGCGGCAGTCGAACGGCGCCTCGCCCGTGTCGCTCATCCCGCCTCCTTCCGCCCGCCGTCAGAGCCGGCGGATCACCGCGTCGGCGAAGGTGGAGGTGCTCCCGGTGCCGCCCAGGTCGGGCGTCAGGGTGTCCTGCTCGCGGATGGTGGCCTCCAGCGCCCGCTGCACGCGCCTGCCCGTCTCGTTCATCCCCATGTGGTCCAGCATCATCACCGCAGCCATGAGGAGCGCCGCCGGGTTGGCCACGCCCTGCCCCGCGATGTCGGGCGCCGAGCCGTGCACCGCCTCGAAGATGGCCGCGTCCTCGCCGATGTTGGCGCCCGGCGCCAGCCCCAGCCCGCCCACCAGCCCGGCGATCAGGTCCGAGAGGATGTCGCCGAACATGTTCTCGCAGACGATCACGTCGAAGCGGTAGGGGTCCAGCACCAGCTGCATGGCCGTCGCGTCGATGATGCGGTCCTCGAACTCCACGCGCCCCTCGTACTTCTTCGCGATCTCGCGCCCCATGTCGAGGAAGAGGCCCTGCGTGTACTTGAGGATGTTGGCCTTGTGCGCCAGCGTCACCTTGCGGCGGCCGTGCTTCACCGCGTAGTCGAAGGCGTAGTGGAGGATGCGGTTGACGCCGAAGCGGGTCACCAGCATCACGCTCTCGGCCGCCGCGCGCGGGTCGTCGCCGATGCCGATGTAGTGCTCCACGCCGCTGTAGAGCCCCTCGGTGTTCTCGCGGATCAGCACCAGGTCGATGTCGTCGTAGCGGCCGCCCGCCACCAGGGTGCGCGCGGGGCGCACGTTGGAGTACAGCTCGAACTCCTGGCGCAGCGCCACGTTGATGGAGCGGAAGCCCGTGCCGCTGGGCGTGGTGAGCGGGCCTTTGAGCGCGATGCGGTTGCGCCGGATCGACTCCAGCGTGTCCTTCGGCAGCGGGTCGCCCAGCTCCTTGAGCGCGCCCTCGCCCGCCTTCGCGTGCTCCCACTCGATGTTCGCGTCCGCGGCCTCCAGGACCCGCACCACGGCCTCGGTGATCTCCGGCCCGATCCCGTCGCCCGGGATCAGCGTGACGGTGTGCGCCATTCGGTCTCCGCTCTGGTCCGATTCGATTGCGAGATGGGCTGCGGGCCAGGCATGCCCCCGGCCGGGCGAACGAGCTCGCTGCAACAACCGCACGAAGCCCGCCCCCGCGGGCTCCCGCGCCGGGTTCCGCGCACCGGGCCGCCATCGGAGCCGGCCCGGCCGCGAAACGACGGGAAGCAGGGATCGTGTGCGGCAAGATACGCCCGCCGCTCCGGGCAAGCAAAACCCCTCGCCCGGCGACCGGGCGAGGGGGGAGATCGTTTGTCGTACCTCGTACTTCGTACCCCGTACTTTCCTACTCCCGTACTTCCGTACTCCTACTGCTGGCCCGGCACCACCATCCGCGCCGCGAGCGCGGCCGCCGCGGTGGCGACCCCGGCGGCGTCGGCCTGGGGGCGGGCGGGGCCGTCCGCCTCGCCGAGCCAGACGATGTTGCCGTTGCGCGAGTCGATCATCGCCGCGCTGAGCCGCACCACGCCGCCGGAGCCGTCGGGGACGGGGAGCCAGGCGGCCTCGCGCAGCACCAGCACCAGCCGCGTGTCCATCAGCGCCGTGTAGCGCCTGAGCTGGCCGATGAGCGGCTCCACCACGTAGCGCTCCTGGTGGTGGACGAAGGCGTCGCGCGGGAGCGTGCCGGGGTCGGGCGCGTACCCGGGCGCGCGGCGCAGCGCGGCGCGGAGCTGCTCGGGCGTCACCCAGGGAGTCCGCGCGTCCCACTCGCCCAGCGCGAACACGATCTCGGCCGTGGCCTGGTCGCGCGTGACCGGGAGGCCGCGCACGGACTGCACGGGGAGGATCAGCACCTTCTGCCCGCCCAGGTCCATGGCGGAGACGGCCCCGGCGGGCTTCGGGCGCTCGGGCCTGGCCTGCGCGGCGGGGCGCCCGCAGGCGGCCAGGAGCGCGAACGCGGCGAGGGCGAGCGCGCGCACGCCGCGGCGGCGCGGCAGGGAGATTCGGTTGGGCATGGGAAATGGGAGGAGGTGAGGTTCGGCCGGCGCGCTCCAGCACTTCGCACGCCGCACTTCGCACTTTACAGCAGGTGCCCCCCGTCGACGGGAATCACCACGCCCGTGATGTGGCGCGCGTACTCGGAGCAGAGGAAGACCACCACGTTGGCCACGTCCTGCGGGTCGCCCAGGCGCCCCAGCACCGCGCGCTCGCGCGCCGAGTCCAGGATCTCGGCCGGGACGCCGCTGGTGAGCCGCGTGGTGCGGATGTAGCCGGGCGCCACGGCGTTCACGTTCACGTTGCTGGGCCCCAGCTCCAGCGCCGCCGAGCGGGTGAGCCCCAGCAGCCCCGCCTTGGAGGCGCTGTAGTTGGCCAGCCCGAACTCGCTGCGGATGCCGTGCACCGAGCTGACGTTGACGATCTTCCCGTCGTGCTGGCGGCGGAAGACGGGCGCCAGCGCACGGATCATGTGGAAGGCGCCGGTGAGGTTGGTGTCGAGCACCGAGCGCCACTGCTCGTCGGAGAGCCGCCAGAGGGCGCGGTCGCGCGCGATCCCCGCGTTGTTGACCAGGATGTGCACGCCGCCCAGGCGCTCCTGCGTCTCGGCCACGAAGCGCTCCACCGCCCGGGGGTCGCGCACGTCGCACTCGTCGTGGTGGACGCGCACCTCCAGGTGCGTGATCTCGCGCGCCGTCTGCTCGGCCTCGCCGCGGATGTCGCCGCCGCCGTCGTAGGTGAAGTAGTTGAACGCCACGTGCGCCCCGTGGCGCGCGAACTCCAGCGCGATCGCCTTGCCGATCCCCGTGGCCCCGCCGGTGACCATCGCCACCCGTCCCCGCAGGCTCGCCCCGTAGTTGAGCGACTTGGGCTGCGTCTCCTCGACCATCTCCTCGAGGAGCTGCTCGACGGGGTCGGCCACCCGCAGGCCCTCCATCGCGAGCGGTTTGTACGAGGCCGAAGGCTGTTCGTGGGGTTCCGGGTCGCGCGTCTCGGGCTCGCGAGAGGGCATCAAGCGACCGTGATGGAGGTTCCGAGTTGGACGGGTGCAGGCGAATTGTAATGCGCCGCCGCGGGATGCGGCAAGCCGAACGGACGTGCGTCCGGCCCGCCGCGGCGGACGATTCGCCCTGCGGAGCCGTGGGGCGCAACTTCCGCGCCGGGTGGAAGGTGCCGCGCACGCGCAGCCGATCGCGAAGCCGGATGCGCGCTCCGCCCCCGCGGAATGCGCGAAAGGCGGTAGTCCGCGAAGGCGGACTTCGTGTGGTCGTTGCAGCCTTCCATTCGCCCGCCGGCCGGCAGCGGGCGAAAGGCTGGATCAGTACTCCTCGATCTCCTCCGGCCGCACCCCCAGCCGCGCGGCGATGGCTTCGAGCGTGGCGGCGCGCGGCCGGCCCGTCTCGCCGCGCTCGATGCGGGCGATCTGCTTCTCGGAGACGCCGGGGAATTCGTCGCGCGCCACGCCCTTCTGCAGGCGCAGGCGGCGCAGGCACGCGCCGAAGGAGCGGTCCTCCTCGCGCCTCTGCCTGCGCAGCTTGCGGCGGTACTCGGCGTCGAACTCGTAGAGGACGGCGTCGGCGGTGGCCTCGTACTCGCCCAGGCGCACCGTCTGGCCGAAGTCGGTGACCCCGAAGTCGTCGAAGTCGGGGCGGACGCCGTTGCCCGACGGCTCGAACCACGAGGTGGGCACCAGGAGCGGCTCCATGTTGCCGCGGTACAGGACCACGACCTCGTCCTGCCGGTCGACGACCCCGCCGATGAAGAACTCGCCGCGGCGGGGCGACGCGAGCACCTCCACCAGTTCCTCCAGCGGCAGCAGGCTGGTGCCGGGGTTCCCCACCAGCACGCGGTAGAACGCCGCGTCCAGCACCGCCAGCCGCGCCGCGTCCAGGGGCTGCAGGACGATGATGCGGTGGTCGCCGCGCGGCCCGCGCCCCGACGCCAGCACCTCCAGCAGGGGCCGCACCCCCTGCGCCACCCAGTACTTCGGCCCGCGCCCGGAGGAGACGGCGGCCTCCGCGACCTCGCGGGTCGAGGAAAGGCTCCGCGCCGGCAGGTCGGGGCGCGGGCCGGCCTGGGACCGCTTCGGCTCCAGCAGAAGGACTTCCTCGTTCATGTCAGGGCTTCCTTTGGCTTCGACCACACGGGGTTGCGCGGGTACATCCCGTCCCACGCGGCGCGCAGCACCGGCAGCTCACGGTGGACCGCCGCGACCAGGTCGCGGGGCACGTAGGCCGGATCGGGCTCCGGATCGAGGAACCTGCCGCCGCGCAGGCAGACCCGCCACCTGCACGTGCGGAAGTAGAGCGTCGCGTGCGGCGGCTCCAGCCTTTCCTTCTCGGCGATCTTCAGCTTCCACCCGCGGCTCTTCCATGGCTCCGGCAACGGCAGCGAATAGGGCATTGGCTCTCTCGCGGTGGGAACGATATGTCCTTTTCTCATCCGTGTCAAGAAAGGACAATCAACCGTGGGGAATTGCGGCAGGACAACAGAAGTGAACGAAGTGGACGAAAATAAAGGCGTGATCAGATGCTTGGCAAGAGCGCAGTGGAACGCGGTGACGTGCAAAGCCCCTCGCCGGCCTGGGGAGGGGCTTTGCGCGGACGGGTGGATTGATCAAATGCGAAGGCCTGTACCGATCCGGAAGACTCGCTCACGCGGAATGAGCCAGAGTCAGCAGAAGGGGGGCTCTGCTGACTCCGCTGACTCTGCGTGAGACCTGCCGTCATTTCCGGACCGGGATCAGGCGAAGCGGGAGGCCTCCTCGGGCGGGGGGCCGATCTCGGCGCCGTGCTTGATGTTGCGGCCCTCCACCAGGAACACCACGTCCTCGGCGATGTTGGTGGCTAGGTCGGCGATGCGCTCGAGGTTGCGGCTCACCAGGAAGAGCGACATCGACGGGCCGATCCGCCGCGGGTCTTCCATCATGTGCGTGAGCAGGATGCGGAAGAGCGACTCGTGCATCTGGTCCACCCGGTCGTCGCGCCGGCACACCTCGCGCGCGGCCGCCGCGTCGGCGCGCACGAAGCAGTCGAGCGCGTCGGAGAGCATCTCGCGGGCGAGGCGCGCCATCTCGTCGATCTCCGCGAACTCCAGGAACACGGGCTGCGCGGCCAGGTGCCCCACCGCCTCGGCGATGTTCACCGCGTGGTCGCCCACGCGCTCCAGGTCGTTGGAGATCTTCATGGCCATGGTGATCAGGCGCAGGTCCCTGGCCAGCGGCTGCTGCAGCGCCAGCAGGTGGATGCACATGTCGTCGACGACGATCTCCATGGCGTCCAGGTCGCGGTCGCGCGCGATCACCGACTGCGCCCGGGCCGTGTCGCGCTCGGGGAGCGCGTCCACGGCCTGCTCCACCAGCTCCTCCGCGAGCGAGCTCATCTCCAGGAGCTGCGACTTGAGCCGCGCCAGCTCTTCGTGGAAGTGGCGCATGCCCGGCACGGGCGTCATCCGAACCTCCCGGTGATGTAGGCCTCGGTGCGCTCCTGGCGCGGGTTGGTGAAGATCACGTCGGTGCGGTCCACCTCCACCAGGCCGCCCAGGTAGAAGAAGGCGGTGAAGTCGGAGACGCGCGCGGCCTGCTGCATGTTGTGGGTCACGATCACGATGGTGTACTCGTCCTTCAGCTCGTAGATCAGCTCCTCGATCTTCTGCGTGGCGATCGGGTCCAGCGCGCTGGCCGGCTCGTCCATCAGCAGCACCTCGGGCTGCACGGCGAGCGCGCGGGCGATGCACAGGCGCTGCTGCTGCCCGCCGGAGAGGCCCAGGGCGCTGCGGTCCAGTCGGTCCTTCACCTCGTCCCAGAGCGCGGCCTGGCGGAGCGAGCGCTCCACGACCTCGTCCAGCGCGCGGCGGCCCCTCGCCAGCCCGTTCACCCGCGCGCCGTACGCCACGTTGTCGTAGATCGACTTGGGGAACGGGTTCGACTTCTGGAACACCATCCCCACCCGCTTGCGCAGCTGGACGACGTCGACACCGGGGTCGTAGACGCTCTGGCCGCGGATCAGGATGTCGCCGTCGTGGCGCACCCCCGGGATCAGGTCGTTCATCCGGTTGATCGAGCGCAGGAAGGTGCTCTTCCCGCACCCCGAGGGCCCGATCAGCGCCGTCACCCGGCGCCCGGGGATCGAGAGCGTGATGTCGTTCAGCGCGCGGGCGCCGCCGTACCAGAACGAGAAGTCCGCCGCCTCCACGGCGGGGGTCTCCGGCGCCGAGACCGCTGCCGGCGCCGGATCGGAGGATTCGAATCGAGCGGCGCCCACGGGCGCGGGGGCCGCGGTCTCGTGCATGTCGCTCACCGGCTGCGGTAGGGGCTGCGGATCAGGAAGCGCGCGGCCAGGCTCACGGCCAGCACCAGCGCGATCAGCAGGAGCGAGCCCGCCCAGGCCAGGCGGTGCCACTCCTCGTACGGCGAGATGGCGTACTGGAAGATGCGCACGGGGAGCGCGTCCACCGGCTGCCCCAGGCGCCACTCCCAGAACGGGTTGCCGAAGGCGGTGAAGAGGAGCGGCGCCGTCTCGCCCGCGATGCGCGCGAGCGCCACCAGCACGCCGGTGAGGATGCCGCTCCTGGCCGCGGGGAGGACGACCCCGAGCGTCGTCCGCCAGCGGGTGAGCCCGAGCGCCAGCGCGCCCTCCTTCAGCTCGCGGGGGACCAGGCGCACCATCTCCTCGGTGGTGCGCGTCACCATCGGCACCAGCATGATGGCCAGCGCCACCCCGCCCGCGAAGGCGGAGAAGTGGCCCATGGAGACCACCACCCACGCCCAGACGAAGATCCCGATCACGATCGACGGGATCCCGTTCATCACGTCGGTGACGAAGCGGATGGCGTTCGCCACGCGGCTCCCCTGCCCCTCGGCCAGGTAGATCCCCGCGCCGACCGCCACCGGCAGCCCGATCGCGGCGGCCAGCGACACCACCAGGAAAGTGCCCAGGATCGAGTTCCCCACCCCGCCTCCCGCCTCGCCCACCGGCGCCGGCCGCTCGGTGAAGAAGTCCAGGCCGAGGGCCGAGACGCCTTCCTTGAGCAGGTGGAAGAAGATGAGCAGGAGCGGGAGCACGGTGAGCGCGGCCGCCACCCCCGTGAGCGTGAGCATCACCAGGCTGGTGGCGCGGCGCCGGCGGTCGCGCAGGCTGAGCCGCGGCCCGGGCAGCACGGCGGCCGCGGCCGACTCGCCGAAGGGCTGGAGCGCGGGCCCGCTCACTTCCCCGCCCTCCGCGCCACGCGCCACACCAGGAAGCGGGCGATCGAGTTCACGACGATGGTGATGCCGAAGAGCAGCAGCCCGATCTCCATCAGCGCGGCCAGGTGCAGGTCGTCGGAGGCCTCGCTGAACTCGTTGGCCAGCACGCTCGCCATGGTGTAGCCCGGCGCGAAGAGCGAGGTGGGGACGCTGGGCCGGTTGCCGATCACCATGGTGATGGCCATGGTCTCGCCCAGCGCGCGCCCGAGCCCCAGGATCACCGCGCCGATGATCCCGGGGGTGGCGTACGGGAGCGCCACCTGCCAGGTCATCTCCCAGCGGGTGGCCCCCAGCGCCAGCGCCGCCTCGCGCTGCGCCACGGGGACGGCGGCCAGCACCTCGCGGGAGACGGCGGAGACGAAGGGGACGATCATGATGGCCAGGATCACCCCCCCGGCCAGGATGCTGGTCCCGTACGCCGGCCCCGCGAAGAGCCCGACGCGCTCGCCGAGGCCGTCCGCCAGCGGCGCCTGCACGTGGGCGCGCAGCCAGGGGACCAGGACGAAGATCCCCCAGAGGCCGTAGACGACGCTCGGGATCGCCGCCAGCAGCTCGGTGCCGAAGGCGATGGGGGCGGCCAGCCAGCGCGGCGCCAGCTCGGTGAGGAAGATGGCGAGCCCCACCGCGAGCGGCACCGCGATCACGAGCGCCAGGAGGCTGGAGACCAGGGTGCCGTAGACGAACGGCAGGGCGCCGAAGCTCCCCGCCACCGGGTTCCAGTCGCTCGCGGCGACGAAGCCGCCGCCGAACCGGCGCACGGCGGGCCACGCGGCCGCGCCCACGCGCAGCAGGATGAAGAGGAAGAGGACCGGGATCGCCAGCCCGAACGCGGCCATCACGGCCGAGTACGTCCGGTCCGAGAGGTTGCCGCGCCCCCACGCGGGGACCAGCCGGGAAAGGAGCGGGCGGGGGCCGGCCAGCACCCCCGCCTCTTCGGGCGTCGGTTGCATCAGACTCCCAGTGCGAAAGTGCGAGAGTGCGAAAGTGCGAAAGTGCTGGAACCTCGGCGCGGCCCCAGCACG
>DASVWD010000196.1 GCA_036389795.1 Longimicrobium sp. | reverse complement strand
GGACCGCGCAGCCGGGGGCCGGGCGGGGGCGGGGGCCGGCCGGCGGCGCGAGCCGCCGGACGGCCTCGATCTGCTTCAGGCTAGATGTTCGGGTTGTTCAGCCGCTCGATGTTCGGCAGCGGCAGGCAGAGCGCGCTGCCCTGCGGCCCGTACGTCCCGCCCTTGGAGAACGCCGTGCCCGGCGCGGGGGTCAGCGGGAGGTTGTAGCGGATGATGTCGCCCAGGTGGTGGCCCTCCAGGAAGAGCTCCCGCCGGCGCTCCTCGATCACCTGGGCCTGGATCGCCGCCGGGTCGCTGCTGCTGAAGGCGGGCAGCCCGGCGCGCGTGTGGAACATGTTGATGATGTTCACCGCCGTCGCCCCGCCCTGGGCCTCGGCGATGATCAGCTGCGCCTCGTCCCAGGTGGCCACCGGCAGCGGCGTGGCCAGCCCCGTGTACTTCTCCTGCACCCAGATGCGCGTGCCGTCGGTGGCGGTCTTGCCCGTGTCGGTCACCTTCACCCGCGGGTCGGCCACCCCGCCGAAGGTGAGGCCGCGGTACGCCGGTCCCACCGACACCGCCTGCGACTGGTTGTTCTGCGAGAAGACGCGGTTCTCCCGCCGGGACGCCGTGGTGGACGCCGAGGCGTTCTTCACGTAGTTCGCGCTCACCAGGGCCGCGTCCGCGGCCGCCGCCGCCTTCTCGCCCAGGTCCAGCCGCGCGCGGGCCCGCCCCACCAGCGCCATGTTGGCGAAGTCGGTGTTCCCCGCCGCCTGCGCCGCGGCGATCGCCTCGGTGAAGCGGTCCACCGCCGTCCTCAAGACGTCGGCGCGCTGCACCTCGCCGCCGGGGGTGAGCCCGGCGTCGAGGAGCACCCCCGTGCAGAACGCCTCGCCCAGCAGGAGGTGGCTGTACCCCGAGTACGCGGCCGCCGTGGCGATCAGCACGCCGCGGTTGGCCACCTGCGCGTCGGTCCACCCCTTCAGCTTGCCCAGCACGTTCTCGGCCGCCCAGCGGGCGGTGGACAGCGGGGAGTAGACGCCCAGCGCGGTGCAGTCGAACTCGCCGTAGCGGCGGTCGCTGGGCTGGATCTCGCGCCGGTCGTAGGGCCAGCGGTCCGCCGTCTGGGTCGCGTCGACGAACTCCTCGCCCACCATCCCCCCCAGCACCACGTACGAGCCGAGGGCGCACTCGAAGTCGCCCACGGCCCCGTTCACCAGCAGCGACGCGCTCTCGGGGCCCTCCAGCCCCTCGGCCGGGATCCGGCTGGGCGCCTCGACGTCCAGCAGCGAGTCGCACGCCGCGAAGCAGAGCACCGCCAGCACGGGCAGCGCCGCCCTCGCCCACCCCAACGCCCCGCCGGGGGCGCTCGATCGCATATGCTTCATGGAGCCACCTGTCGGTTTCGGGTTCATCGCTGGTCTCCGGGAGGCGCTAGAACGTCACGTTCACGGTGGTCACGAACTGCTGCAGCTGGGGCGTGACGTTCTGCTCCCAGGTCGCGCCCCCGCTGCCGCGGCTCCCGCCCAGGAACGAGGCCTCGGGGTCCATCCCGCTGTAGCCGGTCCAGGTGTACAGGTTGCGCCCCGCCAGCGTGATCGAGGCGTGGCTCGCCCCGAAGCGCCGCGTCATGGAGGCGGGGAGCGAGTAGGTGGCCGACAGCTCGCGGAAGCGGGTGAAGCTCGCCTCCCGGATGAGGTCGTTGACGAACGCCCCGCCGCGCTGCGTCTGCGCCAGCCACGCCGGCTGGTCCAGGAACTCCTGCGGATAGAAGTTCTCGCGGCAGCGCAGGAAGAGCACGCAGCGCACGCGCAGGTCGCCGTCCAGCTTGTAGTGGCCCCGCTTGAAGTCGAAGAGCGCGTTCAGGCGCAGGTTGCCGAACAGGGTGAGCGCCGGGATGAACGCCCCCTCCAGCGACGGCGTGGGCCGCCCCAGGAACAGCGTGGGGGCCTGCGCGCACGCCACCGTGCCGCCGTTGCCGTCGTCGCAGATCTCCGAGCCGGCGACGAGCTGCCCGTTCGGGTTGAACTGCGCGCCCACGATGCGCCGCTCGAACCAGGAGCCCACCGGGTACCCCTCGCGGTGCTGCAGGAAGGTGCCCGCCGAGACGAACTCGACGCCCTCGACCCCCAGGTCCACGATCTCGTTGTCGTTGGTGGCCAGGCTCAGCGTGAGGTCGAGCACCAGGTTGTTCCGGCTGATCGGCGTGCCGCGCGCCAGCACCTCCACGCCCGAGTTGCGGATCTCGCCCGCGTTGATGAACTGCCGCCCCGTGAAGCCCGTGGAGGGGGCGATGTCGCGCTCCAGGATGGCGTCGGTGGTGCGCTTGCGGTACCAGGTGAACTCCAGCCCCAGCCGGTCGTCGAAGAAGCCGGCGTCGAAGCCCAGCTCGATCTCGCCGCTCCGCTCCGGACCCAGGTCGGGGTTGCCGAGCGACTGCGGGGTCACCGCCGGCTGGTCGCCCGCGCCGGTGACCGGCAGGAAGGTGCGCAGCGCCGCGAAGTTCAGCGGCTGCTGCCCGCTCTCGCCGTACGCCGCGCGCAGCTTGAGGGTGTTGACGAACGGCACGCGCCAGAACGACTCCTCGGAGAGCACCCAGGTGGCCGAGAACTTGGGGTAGCGCACCAGGTCGAAGTTCTCGCCGAAGGCGCTGTTGTCGTCCATGCGCAGCGCCGCCGTCAGGTACACCCGGTCGTCGCGCAGCCCCAGCTGCTCCTGCACGAAGACCCCCACCGTGGTGGTCTCCACGTAGTCCTCGAAGCTGCGCTTGGTCCCCGTGGCGGCCGACACGGTGCGCAGGCCCCGGGCGGGGAAGTCCTCGCCGTAGCCTTCCACGAACTCCGAGTAGCGGCGGTAGTACTGGGCGCCCACCGAGGTGGCCGAGCTCACGCCCGCCAGGGGGCGCAGCTCCGCCGTGGCGCTGTAGTCCACCGTGTTGAAGTACACGTTGCGGCGCACGATGTCCTTGTAGCCGCGGATCTCCCCCGGGGTGAAGAAGAACTGCATCTCCGGGTCGGCGATGCGCTCCACCAGCTCCACGTCGTCCTGCGAGGTGAGGTCGGTGCCCAGCATCAGCCGGTGGGTGAGCCACCCCAGGGGCCGGTGCTGGATCTGCGCGCTCCCGGTGAAGCGGTCGACGTCCTGCCAGTCCTGGTAGGCGTAGCTGTACGCCTCGGGGGTGGCGCTGTGGAAGCCGTTCCTGGGCGTGCCCAGCGTCCCGGGCCGCGAGAAGTAGGTGGTCCAGGCCACGCCGCCGCCGCCCGACTCCAGCGGCAGGTCGGTGTGCCCGTTCACGTACCCGACGCTGGCGGTGATGTCGACCTTCTCGCTGGGGGTGATGGAGACGTTGGCGCGGGCGCTCGCCCGGCGCAGCAGGTTGTTGTCGTAGATCCCCTGGTTGCGCTCGTAGCCGCCGCCCACGAAGTAGCGGATCCCGCCCGAGCCGCCGCTCACGCTCAGGTCGTACTCCTGCAGGTGCCCGCGGCGGAAGATGGTGCCGTTCAGCTCGCGCAGCCGGTCGTAGTCGATGGTCTCGATCTGGTTGGTGAGCGGGTTGACGCCGTAGTTGACGTAGACCCGGCTGTCGGCGTTGGCGAACCAGTTGCTCCCCTGCCGCACGGTGGCGCTGAAGCGCGGCGCCCCCTGCGCGCCCCGCTTGGTGATGATCTGGATCACCCCGTTGGCCGCCTCGGTGCCGTACAGGGTGGCCGCGGCCGGGCCCTTGATGATCTCGACGCTCTCGATGTCGTCGGGGTTGAAGTCGTTCCAGCGCGAGATCACGTTGGAGCCGAAGCCCTGGTTGATGGGCCCCGTGGCCTGGGCGTTGTTGACGCGCACGCCGTCGACGTAGATGAGCGGCTCCTGCGCCAGCGACAGGCTGGAGACGCCGCGCACGCGGATGCGGGCCCCGCTCCCCACCGTCCCCGTGCCGGGGGTGATCACCACCCCGGGCGCGCGGCCGTTGATGAGGTCCTGCACCGAGCGCACGGGGGCCGTGGCCACCACCTCGGCGGCGGCGATCTGCGCCACCGTGGTCCCCAGCGCGCGCTTCTCCGTCTCCCCGGCCGTGCCGGTGACCACCAGCGCGTCGAGCGCCACCGCCGACTGCCGGAGCTCGAAGTCGGCCGCGGCCTCGCCGCCGGCGGCCACCGCCACGGCGCGCTCGGACGCGGCGTAGCCCAGCAGCGTGGCCCGCACCGTGTGCGTCCCCGCCGGGACCCCGGCGAGGGTGTACCGCCCGTCCTGTCCCGTGACGGTGCGACGCTGCGAGCCCGCCACCGACACCTGCGCGCCCGAGAGCGGACGCTGCGTGGTGGCCTCGGTGACCCTGCCCTGGATGGTGCCCGCTCCCTGGGCGGCGCCCGGGGCGGGGGCCAGGCCCAGCGCCGCGGCGACGGCGCATGCGGCCAGCCCCTGCTTGACACGGATGAGATGGCCCATCACTGGTCCTCCTGGCTTGGTGAGCGAGGTGAGCCGCGGGCGCGACCGCGGCCCGCGGTCCGGGATCCGGCGGGTGGACGGCTCCTTTCTCCTGGGGGATGGTGAGGGGGTAAAGGTCCGGCGCTTCTCCGGAAGGGTCGCGAGAAGACAGCAAGGGAGCGAAGGCGCCTGCCCTCACGCCCCGGCGGCCACGCGGGAACGAGGCTGGAAGTGGGGCTGAGTGTACAGGGTAAGGACAGGCTTCCGCAGTGTCAACGACGCGTTCGGGGGCGGCGGACGACCACGGCACCGCTGGCGTCGCGAGTGCCTGGAGACGCTCGCCAGGACCCCGGAAAGCCTCGCAGCCCCGCCAAGCTTCACCGCGGAGCCCCGCCGCCGCGCCCGGCCCCGTCGCGGAGACGTCGGCGTGAATTCCCCTGGCACACAGGCGTAACGTCCACCCTCTCCAGACTTGGGAGAGGGTGGCCGCTCTAAGGCGGCGGGTGAGGGCCTCCCGGGGCGGCGCCGCCGGGCGTCTTCGCGGATACTCAATGCGAAGTTTTTAGCAATTCTCAGCTAAAAAATTAGCAACTCTCGGCTAAAAATTTAGCAATTCTTCGCGTTGCGGAATCTTCGACGCGGGAGTCCCGGACGGCGGCTGCTACCGCTCGCGGACGCAGCTCCCGCCGCCGCCGGAAACACCCGGCGTGGAACACGCAACGATTTGCCGCGCCAGTGCTTGCGAAACGCGGGGGGCGCAGGTGTGAAGACCGGCCCGCGCGGCCCGTCGGGGGAGCCCGGCACCCGGACCCGGAAGACACGGCGCGGAACGGAAGCCGGGCAGAATTCGCTTGCGAAATTTTACGATTCCTTTACATTCCGCCCAATCACCCAACGCGAGAACCCTACCGGGCGGCCGCCCCACGGGCGGCCCGCGTGCTCTGGTTCCACCCGTCCAGCCGGACGAGGCTCCCGACACTCTCCCCGGGGCAGACGTACTCCGCCCCTATCGCGCCACGGACGTTCAGAAGGCGTACCCGAACCCTCCCGCACCGGAAAGGAGGCCCGTACCCCTGCATACCCGAAGTTTGGATTCGGCAACCCGCAACCCACGGAGAAGCATGAGATCACGGTTCACGAAGCTCCTGCTCGCCCTGCTCATGGCGGGGTCGGCAGAGGAGCTGGCCGCCCAGCAGCGGCAGGTGACCGGCACCGTCACCGGCAGCGACCAGGCCCCCATCCCCTCGGCCCAGGTGGTGGTCACCGGGCGCCGCGCCGGCGTCCAGACCGACGCCCAGGGCCGCTTCACCATCCAGGTGCCCGCGGGCGACGTGTCGCTGACCGTCTCGCGCATCGGCTACACCAGCCGCACCGTCACCGTCGGCGCCGGCGAGAGCACGGTGGCCGTGCGCCTGCAGCCCGACGTGCTGAACCTGGAGGCCGTCGTGGTCACCGGCCAGGCCACCACGGTCAAGCGCCAGAACGTGGCCAACGCCGTGTCGGTGGTCACCACCGACCTGCAGCGCGCACCGGCGCAGACCATCGAGAAGGCCCTGCAGGGCAAGATCGCCGGCGCCAACATCAGCACCAACTCCGGCGCCCCCGGCGGCGGCGTGCAGATCTCGCTGCGCGGCGTCAGCTCCATCGGCGGCAGCGCCGACCCGCTCTTCATCATCGACGGCGTGATCGTCAGCAACGTCTCGATCCCCTCGGGCGCCAACGCCGTCAGCCAGGCCTCGCGCGGCGTCAACTCGTCGAGCCAGGACCAGCTGGTCAACCGCATCGCCGACATCAACCCCAACGACATCGAGAGCATCGAGGTGCTCAAGGGGGCGTCGGCGTCGGCGATCTACGGCTCCAAGGCCAGCAACGGCGTGGTCATCATCCGCACCCGGCGCGGCCAGGCCGGCGCCACGCGGGTGAACCTCACCCAGCGCGTGGGCTACTTCGAGCAGGCGCGCACCCTGGGCTCGCGCGTGTGGACCCGCGACGCGGCCGTCGACCACTTCGGGCTCTCCGACGCCGAGGCCGACCTCTACTTCAACGCCGACGGCACCCAGAAGGCCGTCTACGACAACGAGGCGGCCGTCTTCGGCGGGCGCCATCCCGGGCGCGAGACCGTGCTCAGCCTGTCGGGCGGCACCGAGCGCACCCGCTTCTTCGTGTCGGGGACGCTGCTGGACCACGAGGGGCTCGCCGCCAACACCGGCTACGAGAAGGAAGCCTTCCAGCTGAACCTGGACCAGGCGGTCGGCTCGCGCGTGCAGGTGCAGCTGGGCGCCAGCGTGCTGCACTCGGTGGCCGCGCGCGGCCTCACCGGCAACGACAACGCCGGCGTCAGCTACTACGCCGCGCTCTCGTTCACGCCCAGCTTCTTCGACCTGCGGCGCTCGGGCGACGGGACGTTCCCCGACAACACCATCTTCCCCAGCGTGGCCAGCAACCCGGCGCAGACCGCCGCGCTGTCCACCAACGACGAGAACGTGTGGCGCGCCATCACCTCGGCCAACGTCTCGTTCAACGCCGTCGACACCGACCGCCACAACCTGCGCTTCCTGGCCAACGGCGGCGTGGACTACTTCGAGCAGAGGAACGAGCTGTTCTTCCCGGTCGAGCTCTTCTTCGAGGACGACGACGGCTTCCCGGGCACCGCCATCCTGGGGCAGGGGCGCAACACCAACCTGAACCTGGGGCTGAACCTGGTCTACACCTTCACGGCCTCGGACCAGCTCACCGCGCGCACCTCGCTCGGCACCCAGTACGAGGACCGCGACCTGCAGCTCTCCCAGCTGGTGGGGCGCAACACCACCAGCCGCATCCCGGCGCGCGCCGCCAAGACCGAGCCCGACGGCTCGCGCGCGCGCACCCGCGACTTCGGGATGTACATCCAGGAGGAGCTGCTGCTCTTCGACGAGCGCGCCACGCTGACCGGGAGCGTGCGCGCCGACAGGAGCTCCAGCAACGCCGACCAGGGCAAGTACTACTACTACCCGAAGGCCGCGGCCAGCTACCGCTTCGACGACCTCACCTCGTGGGCCGACGAGCTCAAGCTGCGCGTGGCGTACGGCTCGTCGGGGAACCTGCCGTTCTACGGGCAGCGCTTCACCTCGGCGCTGGGCGGCACCAACCTGGAGGGCGTGCTGGGGCTGCGCGTGCAGGGGAGCGTGGGCGACCCCGACCTGCACCCCGAGCGCACCACCGAGCTCGAGGGCGGCTTCGACGCCACCCTCTTCGGCGGCAACGCGCGCTTCGAGTTCACCGGCTACAACAAGCGGGTCACCGACTTCATCATCGCGCCCCCGCTGGCGCCCTCCACCGGCTTCGGCACCTACGCGGTGAACGCCGGCAGCTACGAGGTGCAGGGGCTGGAGATGATGCTGGAGGCCACGCCGATCCGGCGCGACGACTTCTCCTGGCTCACCCGCACCACCTTCGCCACCGACCGGGCCGAGGTGAAGGACCTGGGCGGGCTGGCGCAGTACAACCCCGGCTTCCACTTCGGCTTCGACTACGGCGGCTACCGGATCAAGGAGGGCGAGAGCCCCACCGCGCTCTGGGGCAACGACGTGGACGCCGAGGGCAACAACATCGAGCGCGTCTTCGGCGACGCCATGCCCAAGTTCCGCATGGGCTTCGCCAACGACGTCACCTGGCGCAACCTGACGCTGTCGGGGCTGGTGGACTGGGCGCACGGCGGGCTGGTGGCCAACCTCACCAAGAGCTACTACGACGACGCCGTGAACGGGGCCGACTGGACCGGCTGCAACACCTCCGACACCTGCGCCGGCGCCGAGCGCGCCGAGCGGCAGGGCGGCCACGTCACCCAGTACCTGGAAGACGGCAGCTACGTGAAGCTGCGCGAGGTGTCGCTCTCGTACCAGCTGCCGAACAGCCTGCTGGGCCGCATGGGCAACCGGGTGCGCTCGGCGCGGCTCACGCTGTCGGGGCGCAACCTGCGCACGTGGACCGACTACTCGGGCCTCGACCCCGAGGTCAGCAACTTCGGCAACCGCGCCGTGGGCCGGAACCAGGACGTGACGCCGTTCCCGCCCAGCCGGAGCGTCTGGCTGAGCCTGGACCTCGGCTTCTGAAGACGGGAGCGACCACCGACATGAGGGCACACATGAGAAAGACCCATCTCCCGCTGGCCGGCCTGGTGCTCCTGGCCGCGTGCGGGGACATCACCGTGCCGGACTACCAGAACCCGCCGCTGGACGACCTGCTGACCAACCCCACCGTGAACACGGTGAAGCAGGCGGCCGTGGGCGTGCTGCAGGGGAGCCGGCAGGACAGCGACACCTACGTGCGCTGGGCGGGGATCGTGGGGCGCGAGGGGTACTACCTGGACCCCAACGAGAGCCGCTACGTCCGCCAGCTCTTCGCGGGCGCGCCGCTGGGCACCAACTTCACCGGCAGCTCGTACTGGACCACGCCGTACCGGAACATCCGCACCGCCAACCTCCTGATCCAGGCGGTGGACCAGGTGGCCCTCTCCGACGCCGAGAAGGCGGCGATCAAGGGCTTCGCCAAGACGATCCAGGCGGTGGACTTCATCCAGGTGAACAACACCCGGGAGCTGATCCCGGTGCAGGTGAACACCCCGCTCACCGACATCACCACCCCGCCGCCGATCGTGGCGAACCGGGCCGAGTCGTGGGCGTTCATCAGCTCGCTGCTGGACGAGGGGCTCACGCAGCTGAACGCGGCGGGGAACATCGCCCTGCCGTTCCCCACGCCCAGCGGGCTGAACCAGTTCGGCTTCAACACCACGGGGAAGTTCGCGCAGTTCAACCGGGCGCTCAAGGCGCGCGTGGAGGTGATCCGCGCCACCGAGTTCGGCCAGGCGAACGCCGCCAACTACACGGCGGCGCTCACGGCGCTCTCGCAGAGCTTCATCAGCACCGCCTTCACCATCTCCGACCCGCTGGGCGACCGCACGCCGCTGCACACGGGCGTGTACCAGACGTACAGCGGCGGCTCGGGCGACGTGCCCAACACGCTGTACGACCCCAGCGGGAAGACGGTGGCCGACAGCGCGCTGGTGAGCCTGGCGCAGCTGCGCCCGGGGGGCACCAAGGACGCGCGCCTGGTCTACAAGACCGAGCCGGGGCCGTTCTCGCTGGTGAGCGGCCTGGGGAGCAACCTGCGCTTCACCATCTACAACACCCGGCCGTTCTACGGCTCGGGCGGCCAGTCGTCGCCGATCCCCATGATCCGCAACGAGGAGCTGATCCTGCTGCGCGCCGAGGCCCGCTGGTTCACCGGCGACAAGCCGGGGGCGATGGCGGACCTGAACTTCATCCGGCAGAACTCGGGCGGCCTGGCGCCGATCGCCCAGCCGGCCACCGACGCCGCCTTCCGCGAGGCGCTCCTGTACGAGCGCACCTACTCGCTGCTCTTCGAGGGCGGGCACCGCTGGGTGGACTACCGCCGCTTCGGCAAGCTGGCGGACCTGAAGGTGCGGGCGACCATCCGCACCGGCGGCGCGGCGAGCAACGTGGCCACCTGGCTGCCGCTGCCGTCGAACGAGACGCTGCCGCGCTGACGGCGGCCTGAGGCTCGGGCGGGACGAGGAGGGGCCGCGCGGGCTTTCCGCGCGGCCCCCTCTTCATTTGTTCGTGAGTCTCGGAAAAAGCCTCACACGGAGTCAACGGAGGAAACGGAGTCTACAGAAAACTCTCGCAGTTCTCCGTTAACTCCGTTGACTCCGTGTGATACCAGATTGCCGAGCATTGTTCTGGTTCCGAACAGATTGGAATCACACAGAGGACACAGAGAACACGGAGGAACTGAAGACGCGATTGAAGTTTCTCTGTGTCCTCTGTGTCCTCTGTGTCCTCTGTGTGATGCTCT